>NZ_LWBL02000045.1 GCF_001644195.2 Bacillus marinisedimentorum
GCCGCTGGGCGGGCGGTGAGCCTCCCTCATTGCTATCGCACTAGCGGGGTCTCACCTGTCCCGCTAGTCCCGCAGGACGTTGAATAAACTTCTTTGAAAAGACACCGCACGAAGAAAATTGGTTTTTATTTTCGAGGAGTCCCGCACCTTCCATTCAAATCAACTAGTGTAAACAATCAACATTGAGCTTTAACACAGCCTTCATTTTAAAAACAGGCTTCCGAATTGCTTCATGACGGGTGCCGCCGAATTGAAGGTATTCATGACTTGCCCGAACGTCTGGACGATTTTGTCGACATCGTAATATCCTTCTTTCGTTTTATACGCACCCAGAATATGGTCCATCGGCCTCTTTCCAGCCGGCGGAAACGGCTGCTGCCAGTTTTCGCTTCCTCCATAAAATGCCGTGTTTTGCAGGAAATCGGTTTGATATGGCGTCATCTGCTGCTGCACATACGGATTCACCTCGTAAAACGGCGGAAAAGGCGGCATCGTCATCGATCCAGCTTCCGGCGGAAACGGCCTGGGCCGGTATGGATTGTTTCTATACAACATCTTCACCCCCATTGGCTGCTTTTCTTTCTATTTTATGTATGACAGGAAATGGATGTGTAACGCTGGAATTACTTATCAAGCCGATTTAAACCGGACCGCTGTCATGTTTTTTATGGTGGAGGGGAACACTAACAGGAGCGTTACAAAAAGGAGTGTGAAAAATGGGCAGAGGCAAATCGTTCAATCAAAAAAAACAAAATCACGAACACCGGCAGCCAAAACAGGAAGAACCTTTAATGATCGAACCTGTTGCATCTGAAGGCGACCGGCCGAAATACGTTCAAAAAACGGAGGAATGAAGGACATGGGAAAATCCAAACAGACAAAAGAACGGATGGCAAGGACAAGAAAAGAAGCGAACCAGCACCCGAACGGTGTCGTTAAGTCCAAAAAAGAACTTTACGAATCGGATAGCAGCCGGGAAAGCAACGCTTGAACAAAAAAAGCTTCCGCATTATGCGGGAGCTTTACGATGCATTTCAAATTTTCTCATCAAGGCTTTTCAACACATAATGTACAGATTGAACCATCTCCTGAAACTTCCTTTTCCTTGTATCACGGTAAAATGCCTGTATGGACATGATCTTAAGGTTTTCATGAGTGGAAACGATTTGCGGCATATGTAAATAATCAGGTTTGTTTTCTTTCAGCCATGTTTCGGCAAGTTCCTGCCATTTATCAGCAGATGCTTTCATCTTGTCGGCAAACGGCTTGACTTCCCCGTAAAAATCGACTTCCCTGCCTTCCTGAGGGTTTTCGTATATTTCAAGTGCTTCAGCCACAAAGCCGAGCAGTTCGTTTGTCAGTTTTTTTAGTTCCCGGGTTTGATTGTGCATCTTCATATCCCTCCACCGCCACTATATCAGAATGATCCAGCAGGAATCCAGCGCGCCGCCCCTCTAAAGACAAAAAAATACCGCGGCAGACGCTGCGGGAGTAGTTAAAAGCTGAAGAAGCTCAGTACTTTCCGTTTTTTCGGTTTTTCGACTTTAAAGCCTTCTTCAAGTGCCTGTTTGTTCTCGTTTACTTTATTCTCGAACTCCTCTATTCTTCCTATGACTTCTTCTACTTTTTTAGTCGTTTCTTCTATTTCTTCACGGTGATTCAATAACTGGACGGCAACAACTTCATCGGCTTTGCTTTCAAGCTTTTTTTCCAGATAATCAATCCTGTCCATCAGCATCTGGATTTTTTCTTCCACGGCATCAGTCTTCAGATTCTGTGTTACCTGTACAGCACCGTCTTGTTCGGGCATTCCTGTCTTTTCACTCTTGATGGAATGCAGCATGCGCATCCCCTCTTCTTCAAACACATAGTGGCCATACCCGTTTTTTTTGCATGGAATTTCATATTGCTTCGTCCAGTTCCGGATCGTCTTCGGATCGACACCTAAATATTCCGCAGCCTCTTTCGTTTTCATTGCGTATTCCATCACGGATCCCCTCCCGGTCGTTTTGCTCACATATTCGATGCGCAATTCATTCTCCCTTCATGTGTGACAAAACTAGAAGGTGTTCGGCAAAGAAAGTGGATTTTGGGGCAAATCGACAACGTGCAGCTTTTAAAAAAGTTTACCTTTCGGCAATATTTTTTCCTCCAAACGGATCAATGTGTGGAGCTGCCGCTGTTTGTCAATGTACCAGGAAGTAAGCCTGATGTTTTTTGCCTGCTGTTCTTTCCTGAACCACCATTTCTGCATGCGGCCTTTATACCAATCAGGAAGTGGATTCCTGCTATGTTCGACAACAGGCTGGCACAACCGCAGCATCGGAGTGGAAAACATCCTTCCGCTTCTACCCAGGAACCTTCCGTAATCATTCCTTGATCCGGTGTGCTCCGTATTGTTCGAAAAATCAATTATGGCTCTGTAATAGCCGGGATGAAACAGCAAGCCGGCGAGCCGCTTGCCGAGCTTGATCCGGTTGCTGACTTTTTTGAAGCCGTGCACGGAGTATCCGAACAGTTCCCCCTCCCTCGTCGGGAAAAGCACTGTTGAAAAATGAAGCCTTTCCTCAAACTTGAAGGCAAGTGACCGGAATACCGCCTTTTCATAAACCGGGTGCTCGATAACCGGTTTTTGAATCACATGCTGTTCATTTATGATCAGTGCATATACAAGCCTCTCAATGTCGCCGGACACCCAGAAACGGTTCCATTCCCTTTCCATGAACACCGAGACATTGAATTGGTTCAGCAGCCCGAACATCGGCTTGCCTAAATCCTTTGAGATCCTGTATAAAAGGAGCTGCGGAAACGCATCAGAAAAAATGAGCCAGTTGGCGCGTTCATACGTCAGAAATAACTGCTCTCTCCTATCCGGCTTGAGACTCCTTTGAAACCATTTGCTCTCAAGATCCGTCATATTATAGCCGGCATTCCGGGAAACCATCCCGGCGAGCAGCGCCCAGCGGATTTCTGGATTACGGGAATAGTACCGCTCATACGCTTTTGTCCTGGTAATATTATCAATGTTTTTACGGTCTGTCATTTTTTTTACTATTTGTATGATTTCTTTATTATCTGCTGTCACACGTCCTCCCTCCATCCGGCCGGTTTTTGTTATACAGATAGTATTCGTTTAACGGAGACTGCTATACCAGCCTCCTCAGACAGGGAAAAATTTGGGCTGATATGATAAAATAAGAAAGTCTGCAATCAATTCAGGCAAGAAAAGAGGTGTTTACCTTGGCTATTCGTTACCCCAATGGAAAAGCCTATCAGCCTTCGGAGCCAAATGGAGAGCGGCATACCGGAGGCAGTAAAATGAAGACGTACGGAAACCGGGGGATGACACTCGAAGAAGATATTAATGCTTCGAATATTTATTACCGGGAACACAGGGTCGCGGTCATCCACAAAAAACCGACCCCGGTGCAGATCGTCAACGTTGATTATCCTAAAAGAAGTGCCGCTGTCATAAAAGAGGCCTATTTCAAACAAGCATCAACAACTGACTATAACGGAGTTTATCAGGGGAAGTATATCGATTTCGAAGCAAAGGAAACGAGGAATAAAACTTCATTTCCGCTTAAGAATTTCCATGAACACCAGATTGCCCATATGAAAGAAGTGAAAGCACAGGACGGCATCTGTTTTTTGCTGTTGCGCTTCGCATCTATTGACGAAGTGTATCTTCTTGATGCGGCACATCTATTTGTTTACTGGGACGTGCAGGAAAAAGGAGGCCGAAAATCCATTCCAAAAAAAGATATTGAAAAATATGGATATCATATTCCGCTTGGTTTTCATCCACGCATTGATTATTTGAAAGCTGTCAATGAATTGTATTTTTCTGACTGAAAGGCAGATGACATAAAATGAAAAACGATTACAACTCAAGACAAGAACGAAAGAAGGCAACAAAACCTGCAAAGAAGCCGCGGAAAAAACGCGGGCTTTTCAAGAAAACCATTATTGCCCTGCTGCTGCTTGGATTGGTCGGCATCATTGCAGGCGGAGTCACATTTTTTGCAATGATCCAGGATGCCCCTGACCTTGATGAGACCCTGCTCCAGGACCCGCTCGCTTCCCAGCTATTCGATGCGAACGGGGAAGTATTCAGGGAGCTCGGAAAGCAGAACCGCGAAAAGGTGGACTATAATGAAGTCCCTGATGTCGTTAAAGATGCATTCATAGCGGTCGAGGATGTCCGCTTCTTCGAGCATTTTGGTATTGATTTCAGGCGAATCGGCGGAGCCGTGCTCGCCAATATAAATGAAGGGTTTGGCGCTGAGGGCGCCAGCACCATCACTCAGCAGGTTGTGAAAAATTCCTTCCTCTCCCCTGAAAAGTCGATCTCGAGGAAGGTACAGGAGCAATGGCTTGCCATAAAGCTCGAACAAAAATATTCCAAAGAACAAATATTTGAAATGTACTTGAACAAAATTTTCTTTTCTGAAGGGGCATACGGAGTAGCAAAGGCAGCTGAGGAATATTACGGAAAAGAGCTGAAAGACCTTGAGCTCCATGAAGCGGCAATGATTGCCGGCCTGCCGCAGAGCCCGAACCGCTATAACCCTTTCCGGCATCCTGAAGCTGCCGAAAAACGGCGAAACATCGTCCTTACTTTAATGGAAAAACACGGATTTGTCAGCAGCGAGGAGGCAGAAGCTGCCAAAAAGACGCCCATACAAAGCACCCTGGTCCAGAATAAACAGGAAGATGAAAAATACGGGTCATTTGTTGACCTTGTCATCGATGAGATTGAAGCGAATGAAGATCTATTCGGTGACGTGAATGTGTATACAGCAGGTTTGAAAGTATATACGACGCTTGACCCGAACGCCCAGTCATATATGGAAGAAATGCTGAATGGCAATGAAATCATCAATTATCCTAATGATAAAGTCCAGGCTGGCGTCGTGCTGCTTGATACCCAGACCGGTGAAGTCCGCGCTGTCGGCGATGGCCGCAACCGCAACGTCTCCAGAGGCATCAACCTTGCCTATGACCTGAACAGGCAGCCGGGTTCCACAATAAAACCGATTCTTGATTACGGCCCGGCGATTGAGCATATGAAATGGTCGACTTATCATCAAATTGTCGATGAGCCTTACAAGTATTCAAACGGGGAAAAAGTCGGAAACTGGGATGACAGGCATTTGGGGCAGATGTCAATCCGTACGGCACTCGAACAATCTCGAAACATACCCGCAGTAAAAACATTCCAGGAAGTCGGAGCCGAGCGTGCCGGTGAGTTCGCACATAAACTCGGCATCGATGACTTGCGGGATGTTCCCTATGAATCCAGTGCAATCGGCGGTTTTGACGGAACATCGCCCCTTGAAATGGCGGGTGCCTACAGTGCATTCGGGAATGGCGGTGTTTATAATACCCCGCATGCTGTCACAAAAGTCGTTTTCCCGGATGGCCGGGAAGTCAAACTTGCCCCTGAGCCGGAAGTTGTCATGCATGACTATACGGCATATATGATTACGGATATGCTGAAAGGTGTGGTCAGGAACGGTACTGGTTCCGCTGTCGGCAGAAAGGTCGGCCGCTTGCCTGTTGCCGGCAAGACCGGAACGACGAATAATTACCGGGACAGCTGGTTCGTCGGCTATACGACAAAGTATACTGCAGCGGTCTGGACCGGCTATGAAGGCAAGGGCAACCTTGAAACATCCGCTGAAAAAGGCCTTGCAAAAGACATTTTCTCAAAAATAATGAACGAAGCATCAAAAGACGTGAAAACGGCTGATTTCAAGATGCCGAAGAGTGTCGTTAAAGTCGGCATCGAGAAAGGGTCCAATCCGGCGAAGCTGCCGAGTGATTTCACGCCAAAAGATAAAATCACGTATGAATTGTTTGTAAAAGGCACCACACCAAAAGAAGTATCTGAAAAATATAAGGAGCTCACGCCTCCGCAGAACCTGAAGGCAAAATATGATGAAGAAATGAACCAGGTATTTGTCGAGTGGTCCTATCCGGAAGATGAACGTGAGAACGTATCATTTGAGGTGAAGCTTGCCGTTGATGACGGTGAGTATCAGGAAGTCATGAAAGGCAAAGATACCGCAATCGGAATTGAAAATGTAACGCCAGGCAGCCTTTACAAAATTCAGGTGACCGCTGTAAGTGATGACAGCGACCTCCGCAGCGAGTCAGTCATGGCCCAGATTCAAGTCCCTGAAACCGAAGAAGAAGAACCGTTTCCGGATATCCCCGGAGAAGGTGATGAACAGGATGACGATGAAGGAAACGGCGGGGACGGACAGGATGACGGCAACGGGAACGGCAATGGGAACGGCAATGGGAACGGCGGGGATGATGGCACCGATACCGGGGACGGCGGCGGTGACACCGGAACCGGTGAAGATGATGATCAGGGAGGGGATGATACCGGCACCAATCCCCCTCCCCTCTTAAGCCAATAAAAAAACACAAGGCGTACGTTTAGCTGCTAAATTACCAAAACAGAACAAATGCGCAAGGCGCCCGCTCAGCGGCGTACGTATAAGCGCAGAGAGATGCTCCTTTCCTACCGGAGGGGATGACGATAGCCGCTGGCGACTGGAGCTGGATGATTCCCTTCTGGCTTTTTATCTCCTTAACAATGAAATAAGCACGCTCTGGCCATCCAGAGCGTGCTTATTTTTGCAGTGCAAGCTTTTTATAAAAAAGTTTTTTCGTTTCATCAAACAGCTGTGTCAGCTGAATGAAAGAGTGGTAATGATCGGGACTTTCAAGGATAAAACCAAGCCGTTCCCCGGCGTTGACCGGCTTATGGCCAAGATTTCCGAGTGCTGCCGAAAGATCGGATACTCCGCTTACGGGCAGCCCGTTCGTCCAGAACAGGGACTGCAGATAGCGGGCAGTCCATTTAACCATTTGCGCCCTCGCTTCCTGTTTCCGTTTCTTCTTGAACAGGACGGCAATCCCCTGCCGCTCTTTATCCCAGCAGATGAAAAGATCAGGGACCTCATTTGCCGGATCCTGCCACGGACCTTTGTCACACAAGCCGTTTAGAAAAAGCAATTCGGCCAAAAACGGAGTTTCATCCTGATTTTTTACTGAATCATCCTTGAAAAATGGGGGATGGATAAAAGCCGCGGGAACGTTAAGTTTTTCTGCCATCACGCATTTCCCTTCCGTTTCATCCGCTTCTTGCCTTCCCGACACACGTCTAGAAGCGGGCAAACTTCACATTTCGGCGACTGGGCCTTGCAATGATAACGTCCGAAGAAGATCATGCGGTGGTGTGTCAATCCCCACTCTTCTTCCGGAACTTTACGCATGAGCGTCTCTTCGACCTGAAGTACGCTGTCCTTCCAACGGCAGAATGCAAGGCGCTTGCTAACCCGTTCTACATGGGTATCCACCGCAATCGCCGGTTTGCCGAATGCGACGGACATCACAACATTGGCAGTCTTGCGCCCGACTCCCGGAAGCTTCACCAGCTCTTCCCTTGAATCAGGAACTTGCCGTCCATAATCCTCGATCAGCATTTGAGAAAGATTTCGGATGTTTTTCGCTTTATTTCGGTAAAGACCTATGGATCTGATATCGTTTTCGAGCTCTTCCAGCGGGACTGCCAGATAATCTTCCGGCTCATTATATTTTTTAAAAAGCTCTGCTGTCACTTTATTGACCAGCGCATCAGTGCACTGTGCTGAAAGGACAACAGCGATCAGCAGTTCAAAAGGATTTTTGTGAACGAGTTCGCATTGCGCCACCGGAAACATTTCCCCCATAACATCCAGGCAATAGCGGACTTGTTTCTTATTGAGCATTGTTACCACCCCTCATTGTTCAAGCCAGTTGTAAAACGTCACTTCCCGTTTTCCATCACTATTAACGGGTTCGCCCGCTTCCCTTTTGTTCGTTCCTCTGCGGAACTTCTGGCTGTATGACCTTGCCTGTTCGACTGTATGTATCCGATTCTTCTGCCATTCAAATAAAATTCTGTCGATATAGCGGAAATTCAATTTTCCGGAAACGACGGCTTCGCGTAATGCAGCCTTGATGAGGATAGTATCATGGCCATCCTGATCTACCCACATATTCAGCGTTTCGCATTCAATCGGAGACAGCGGCCGGCCGAATTCCTTTTCAAACAGTGTATAAAGGTTGATTGTCTTTTCTGCCCGGTCCTTTTCCGCCGCTTGTGCATCAGCCGTTTCAAGCTGATAGACGAGCTGCTCCCACAGCGGGCGCAGTGAATACGTCTCAAATCTTACATTCAAATCATCCTTACTTTCATGAATGGCGAGGAGGCCTCTTTGCATGAGCTTCCTCAATAAAGAAGCCGACTCCTCTGCAGAGACAGACATCCGCTCAGAAAGCTCACCCGGTGTCGGAAAAGAGTTGCCGCTTTCAATGAAAATATGAAGATGTATAAGCAGCATGACTTCCGTTTCATTTATATTCAAGCTGCGATAATGTGTAAAAAGCAGTTTCGGCAATGAAACCGGCCCATCCTGTAAAAAATCAATTAATATATCTCTTTTCATCCTGTCCACCTCTCATCCATTATAACATGCCAGCTGGCATCCCCGGTCCCGGCGAAGTAATTATATTTGGCACCCGGACTGGCTTCTTGGTGTGAAAAATCAATGCATGCCCCAACAATACGGCCCCCATATTGTTCAGATGGGGGCCGCATCTCTTTTTATGGATCTTTCGGTTAAACACGGATATTGACTCCTGCTCCAGGCACTCACTCTCCCCTTGCACAGGATGTGCTGCTCCCCGGGTTTGCCACAAGACGGAGCAGACCTTAGAGATGCTCTTCATCTCCATTATGCATCCCTGACGCTGCATACCCCAGGGGCCACCCTCTGGTATGCATCTCCAGCATGATGTTGAATATGCTTCCTCGAACCCTTTAGCTAACGGAGAATATGCGGAGTGAGTTCTGGCAGGCCCGTGCCTTCCTCTCCATCAACATTGTGCTATAACAAATCCTATGGATATAGACGGTTCAAAAGACGCGGGAACGGGATTGTTTCCCGGACATGCTCCACACCTGTAAGCCATGCAACAGTCCGTTCCAAGCCAAGCCCGAAGCCGGAATGAGGAACTGAACCGAATTTGCGGAGTTCAAGATACCATTTGTAAGCGTCACCTGTCAGGCCGTGCTCTTCATAACGCTGTTCCATTAACCCGAGATCATCAATTCGCTGTGATCCGCCTATGATTTCACCGTATCCTTCAGGTGCGATCAAATCCGCACAAAGGACGACTTCTTCCCGCTCCGGATCTGGCTTCATGTAAAACGCTTTGATAGCCGCAGGATATTTCGTAATGAAAACGGGCTTGTCGAAGCTCTCTGCGATTGCCGTTTCATGCGGGGCGCCGAAGTCCTCTCCCCATTCGATATCATCAAACCCTTTATCATGAAGAAGTTCGACCGCTTCATCGTATGTAATGCGCGGGAACGGCGCCTTCACGTTTTCAAGCTTGGCCGTGTCACGGCCAAGAACGTTAAGTTCAAGAGCGCAATTGTTTAAAACGGACTGAACGACATAGCTTACATATTGTTCCTGGACCTGAAGACTGTCCTCATGATCCATGAATGCCATTTCAGGTTCGATCATCCAAAACTCTATGAGATGGCGGCGGGTTTTCGATTTCTCCGCCCTGAAGGTCGGACCGAAAGAAAATACACGGCCGAATGCCATAGCTGCCGCTTCCATATAAAGCTGCCCGCTCTGGGAAAGATAGGCATTCTCATCAAAATACTTTGTATGGAATAACTCTGTCGTTCCCTCTGCTGAACTCCCTGTCAGGATCGGGGGATCGACTTTTATGAAACCTTCGTTATTGAAAAACTCATATGTTGCCCGGATGATTTCATTTCTGACTTTCAAAACTGCATGCTGCCGTTTATGCCGGATCCATAAATGGCGGTTGTCCATCAAAAATTCAGTTCCATGTTTTTTCGGCGTGATCGGATAATCGACCGCTTCATGAATCACTTCAACATCAGTTACCAGCAATTCATAACCGAATGGCGACCTTTCATCTTCCTGGACAGTACCGGTTACATACAGTGATGACTCCTGTGTAAGATTTTTTGCCTTTTGAAAAATCGCTTCATCTACTTCTGCCTTCACCAGAACGCCCTGAATGAAGCCCGTGCCGTCGCGCAATTGCAAAAAGGCGATTTTTCCGCTTGACCGCTTATTCGCGAGCCAGGCCCCGATTGTCACTTCTTTCCCTACGTATTGACTGACCTGTGAAATTGTCGTTTTCACCTGATTCCCTCCAACTCTTCTATGCAATCCTATTATGTACCGGAAACTGTTCATAACAATCATGAAAAAACAGCATTCGGCCGATGCTGAATGCTATTTTTCATGATATGGCGATCAAAAATGCGTGATGTGATAAGTACCATTATACATTTCGACGAAAAGCGCCGTCAACATTGCCGAAAGGCAATATTGACGGGTTCGGTCAGGTAACAGCCTGTCAGCTTCCCCTCGGTTTTAATCCATAAAACGCTTCATGCGGCGCACCGCTTCTTCCAGCTGGTCAAGGGAAGTCGCATAAGAGAGCCTCACATTGTCAGGCGCACCAAAGCCGCTGCCTGGAATGACCGCCACCTTCTCTTCTTCTAGCAATGCTTTCGCCCATGCATCCACATCTTCTAAACCCTTTATTTCTGCCGCTTCCTTCACATTCGGAAATAAATAGAAAGCGCCCTCGGGTTTCACACAGGTGAACCCGGGAATTTCCCGCAGCTGCATATAAATCGTGTCAAGCCTGCTTTCGAAGGCCTTTCTCATTTGCTCGACAGCATCCTGCGGCCCTTCATAAGCGGCAATGGCACCATATTGGCTTACTGACGCCGGATTGGATGTACTGTGGCTTGCCAGATTTGTCATAGCCTTGATAACTGTTTCATTGCCTGCTGCATACCCTATCCTCCACCCAGTCATGCTGTGGGATTTGGATACCCCGTTGATTATGACCGTCTGTGCTTTCAGTTCGGGAGACAGCTGGGCAATTGAAACATGTCTGTTGCCCGCATATACAAGCTTCTCATAAATTTCGTCGGAAACGATAAGAATATCGTGCTCAAGGCATACAGCTCCTATTGCCTCAAGTTCATCAGCTGTATACATCATGCCGGTAGGGTTGCTCGGCGAATTGAGAATAAGTGCTTTCGTTTGGGCCGTAATGGCTTCCCTTACTTGATCCGGTGTGATTTTAAACTGGTTTTCTTCCTTGCCTTCAATAACGGAAGGACTTCCTTCTGCGAGCTTTACCTGTTCCGGATAGCTGACCCAGTACGGGGAAGGAATGATGACTTCATCCCCAGGGTCAAGAATGACCTGGAACAGTGTGTATAACGCATGCTTTGCTCCTGACGTCACAATCAGTTCAGATGGACTATATTCGAGGCCCTGATCATTTTTAAACTTTTCTGCTACCGCTTTCTTCAGGCCGGCCAGTCCTCCTGACGGAGTATACTTCGTCTGGCCTTCTTTCATTGATTGGTATGCCGCTTCAATGATATGGGCGGGTGTATTGAAGTCAGGCTCCCCTGCGCCGAGTCCTACCACATCGTGCCCCTGTTCCTTCAGTTCTTTCGCCTTCATCGTAATGGCCAGTGTAGAGGACGGCGTCAAGTTCGAAACGCGTTTTGCCAATTTCACAATTACTCCCCCTTATAGGTGATCAATGGTACTTAAAGTCTGTATCGTTTTATGAAGGTGCCGTCTTTAAATGCAAGATAATAATAAGATATCCGGTCTTTGCGGTCGATATAGGATACTTCCCAGACAGGAACGTTCTCTTCGATGCCAAGCCGGACATCGATGATTTTCCGCGGGTTGACTTCTTTATTGAAAAAGTCAATCACCTGTCCTTTTGAAATCCCCTCTTTCTCGTAACGGACAATAGGCTCCCCGTCATGATTGTCTGGAATCCAGGCGAACATTCTCTGACCGCTGCCGTCAGTCCCGGAAACAACGTGGTAAGCGGACGTGCCGTGAAAATGTTCAACCTTGCCAACCGACTCCATTTCTGTGTTTTCAAGTGCTACTGAGGAAGCTTCGTCCGCCCTTTCCTTCTCCGGATCCAGCGTTGTCCTGTAAAGATTAACAAGCGAAACGGCTGCAATGGCTAAAACGGCGATCATAATCGCTAATATCCATTTTTTCATATCTTACATCGTCCTTATGTACGGTAAATCGTGAATACAGCTGTTTCCTGGTCTTGTTCATCAAGAGCCAGACCGAACATCAAATCCCTGTCTTTCAGCGTCCTGTTCAGCGCATCCACAATTTTGTATAAATCAGATGAGTTTTTTATCCGGACGGTGGTAAGTTTTTCAATCTTGCTGTTCTTTTCCATGTCATACCCTCCACGAACGAATCTTCATGAGGCCTGCCTTCCATGAATATTCGGGGCAGGCCGTTTCTCATCCATTATATCAGTGTTTTGAAGATTTTAAAGAACTTCCTGTTCATTTTTCCCCGGCATTCCGTACAGGGATTGTAAAAACTTCATAATCATCCATTGTGCACTTAAATGAAACATTGCCGAATCGGCGGGTATGGTATACGTCAATCCACGATTCATACATCCTTTCGACAATTGCCCGGTCCGGCTCCGAGTGTTTTTTTGAAAAGATGACGGCAGATTGCGGGTCGACTTCCTCCATAAAAGGCTGGGTTGTTCCGCTTTCCGCAAAATCAGGTACTTTCAAGACCTCCGCTTTCAGCGGCACACCCGCTTTCATGAGCCTGTCTTCAACTTCCTCCCCGTCAATTCCCATGTAAAGAAAATGATTCTTCCCGTAACGCATTGACAGGATGAGACCCTCCTTATTGTCATTTTCCCCTCCGGCAGCGAGGACTTTGACAACCATTCCGGAAAACAGTTCTTTCAAGTCGCCTTCTTCCCAGGCGTCAAAGCGGTTTTCCCCATAATTGAAACGGGTTTGGAGGCTGTTGATATAAGATGGGGGACCCGCCAATCGCCCGGCGACCTCCTCTGAAATGAGCCAATCCGCATTGCCGGTATACAGCTCATCCGTATTCGTTATGATCAAAAGGTCGATTTTTTTGACGCCGTACATGTCAAGCTGGTGCTTCAGCTCTTTTTTTGTTTTTATACCTCCGCTATTGATGAGGACCGTATGCCCGCCAGCATTCTGAATGAGCGTCGCTTCACCGTTTGATAATTCAAGGAATGTCACGGCAACTTCATTTTGTTGGAGATTCAATTCGATCTTCTCCACTTTTTCAGATTTTGCCGTCCGTTCCGTCAGCAGGAAAATGACTGCCAGCAAAACAGCAGCGATGACTAAAAACTTTTTCATTCTGAACGTCCCTTTCTTTAGCGCAGTATGTTTAGGGTGTCTCAGAACATGAAAAAGTATCACAGCCATTCATCAAGAAAATTGATCAATACGGAAGACGGTTTTTCAATCAACTCGACATCAGGCAGCGATTGCAGGAATACTTTTCCGTATTTCGCCGTAACGAGCCTCCGGTCAAATACAAAAACAGCACCTTTGTCACTCCCAGACCTGATCAGGCGGCCGAACCCCTGCTTGAAGCGAATGACCGCCTGGGGAAGCGTAAATGAGTTGAATGCGCTTTTGCCTGCCAGTCTCAGTGCGCTGGATTTTGCCTGGATCACAGGATTGTCCGGCGGAGCAAACGGAAGCCTTACGATTATTAGACAGCTTAAATCTTCGCCGGGAATGTCTACCCCTTCCCAGAAGCTGCTCGTACCGAATAAAACAGCATTGTCAAATTGCTTGAAGTTTTTTGTAAGGCGCGTCCTTGAGGTGCTGTTTATGCCCTGGCCGATCAGGATCAATTCTTCCGGTGCGGTAAGCCCCTTCACGATGAAATAAGTTTGCTTCAACATTTCATAAGAGGTGAAAAGAATCAGCATCCTGCCTTTTGTCACCCGTGCTATGTCAATGATTTTTTCAGCAATTTCCTGCACATAAACGATATTGTCGACTTCTTTTATGTTTGGAATGTCAGTTGGCACCATCACCTTTACTTGTTCCATAAAATTGAATGGAGACGGAACTTCAAGGACATCAGGCTGGATATCATAAAGGCCGAGCCGGTCAATCATATATGAAAAGGAATGGCTGACGGTCAAGGTGGCAGAAGTCAGAATGACACTGCGCTTTTTTGCAAAGAGACTGTCTGCCAGCAGATCGCTTACGGATATCGGCTGGCTGTACAAATAGATTGCGTTTTTTGCTCCTTTCGGGTCAACTTCTATCCAATACACATTACCTTCTGACCAATCGAGCAACACTTCGGAAAGCTGTATGCGGCGTTCTTCAAGTATATCCGTAAAAAGGAAGAAATCGTCCATCAATCCGGCAGCATATTCAGGGAGGGCTTCAGGAATACCCTGCCTTGATTTTACAGACTCGGCAATCCTGGTGATACCTGCAAGCCGGGAATCGACACGCATTGCGATTTCCTGAATGGTTCTCCAAAATGAATTACTCTCCTTTTCAGTTGATAGCTTATAACTTATCCTGCCGATTTCACTCTTCGTGTTTACCCTTCTTTTCATTACATACGAATGAATCAGACGCAGCAATTCATCAAGTTCATACTGGGCTTGCTCGATAAAATGTTCAAATTCCCCAGGGTTAAGCTGATTCTCGGGCACATCTGCAAGTTCAGTAAGTTTTCGGACAAGCTGCGGGTTGTCTTTCGTTCCGAGCAGCTGGAACAGCGACTGGAATGACGCATAATCAAGCTGGATTCCGAATTGCTTCCCGCATGCTTCTTCAAGGTGGTGAGCTTCATCTACAATCAGTTCACCATAGTCAGGCAGTGTACCGGCTCCGGCTTTCAAATCAGCCATCAATAATGCATGATTGATTATGATCACGTTAGAGCGTGCCGCCCTGTTACGTGCAAGGGCATAAAAGCATTTTTCGCTGAACGGGCAATTCAGGTGAGTGCAGGAAGCTGCACTCACCTGCTTCAATAACTTATCTCCGCCTGATGGGGGATTCAGTTCATCCATATCACCGGTATCTGTCTCAGTAAGCCAGATAAGCAGCTGCCCTTTCATGAGCGATCTGTCGTAATTGTCCTCCGACAGATCATGAAAATGGCGGGCCAGCTTGGCCGGACATAAATACCTGCTCCGGCCTTTAAGTATTGAAGCAGAAAAAGCGAAAGGCAGAGCCTCTTTTAATGCGGGCATATCCTTTTCAAGAAGCTGATCCTGAAGCTGGACGGTTTGTGTGCTTATGACGACCGGCTCCCCTGTCCGATGCGAATGAAAGGCAGCCGGCACCATGTAACCAAGCGTTTTTCCGGTCCCTGTTCCCGCTTCGATGAGAAGATGGCTGTGATTGGTGAGAGCCTTATGTACTTTATCCATCATCTCCCTCTGGCCGGGCCGGTTCTCATACGTGCCCATGGCCCTGGAAAGCCGGCCGCCGCTTCCTGTCATGTGTTCTATATGTTTTTCATATCGGTTATCCACTTTGATTTCCGGTGATGTTGCCGTTTGTCTGACTGTCTTTTTGAATACGAGACCTTCAATTTCTTCATACCCGTCATCCAGCCCATACAAATTCTCTTGCTGCTTTCGGTCCAATGTGCTGTGGATCAAGCCAGACAGGCTGCTTTTTAATTTTTTGGAAAGTGGAAGCAGTTTTTTCAAAACCGGTATCGGAAGTGCTTCAAGCTTAGCAAGCATCTTGACAAGCAAAGCAGCTGTCGCTTCAGCATCACTGGCTGCCCGGTGGTGAGCTGTATGGTTCAAGCCGAACACATCCGCCAGCTCATTCAATTTATAGCTGCCAAGGGAAGGGTATAAAAGCCGTGCAAGTTCAACCGTATCGATGCGGGGGCCGCTGAACGGCAAATACCCGTTCTCCTCAAATTCCTGCTGAAGGAACCCCAGATCAAACGGTACATTATGCGCTACGAAAAAAGAGCCTCCGAGCATTTCATGAAGCTCCGCGGCAATTTCCAAAAACAGCGGTGCTTCCGCCACCATGGCATCAGTAATACCCGTCAGACTGCTTATGAACGGCGGGATGGGCTTCAGCGGGTTGATGAGTGTTTCGAACCGTCCCGTAACAATTCCATCCTCTACGATCACTGCCCCTATTTCTATAATACTATCGCCGCTTTTCGGCTGGTTTCCTGTTGTTTCAATATCAATTACTGCAAATTTACTCACGTAAGGACACCCCGGCTTTTTATTGCTCACTATTTTATGCTAGATTCATTATAGTTTTTCTTTGTGTGAAACTCAAAAGAAGATAACCGCACAGATGATGCCATACTGTTAACTCCGCTTTGCAAAATGCGTGATCGATGTTAATGAACCCTTAAAATCTCTCGCACGCTTGGTTTAGAAGTGCAACATTTAAAAACTTTGGTCTTTTTCTTATACAAGCTTATTGAACGAAAGCAACTTGGTTACTGACGTGTTTGTAAAAATTGTTTTTGAAGCAGAGAGTTGATTTTCGCTGCAGGAGATCGCTTTCGCCACGGACATAAGTGCGATATCCGTTCCTGCTTCCCCTCCGGTCGCACTCTCGGTGTCTTCTTTGCCGCGGGGCGGGCGGTGAACCTCGTCATCGCTACCCGCTCTTGCGGGGTCTCACCTGTCCCGCTGCTCCCGCCGGAGTCTCGCCTTTCCGCTCCAATCAACTGGTGCATGAATAGATGTCCCGCTTTTATATAATTTAGCCAAAAATCAGTAAGAACAAATGCGCATGGCGCCCGCTTAGCGTCGTACGCATAAGCGGGAGTACCCGCAGGGAGGTTCTCTTTCCTCCCGGAGGGGATCACCGTTTATGACGATAGCCGCTGGCGCCTGGAGCTGGACGATTCCTTCCTGGTTTTTATCCACAACGCTTATATTTTATAATTTCCTTAACAACAAAAAAAGCAGTCCAATTCATATGTGAATTGAACTGCTAATTAATGCGGCATTTAATGTTTTGCACTCAAAAACCGTCCTGTTCCAGAAAATCCAAGGCTCTTTTGATTGCTCCCGCGATCGCTACAGGACCGTTGCTTCCGGTTCTGCGCCGATCATTTCACGGATACTGTTGTCCTCATTCATGATTGCGATTTTCGGGGTATGGTTTTTCACTTTTTCCTCAGGGATGAGGGCATATGATATGATAATGACCGTGTCGCCCTTTTGCACCAAGCGGGCTGCCGCTCCATTCAGGCATATGACTCCGCTCCCCCGTTCACCGGGAATGATATATGTTTCAAAGCGGGCGCCGTTATTGTTATTGACAATCTGCACTTTCTCATTCGCCGTCATGCCGACACAATCAAGCAAATCTTCATCTATCGTAATGCTGCCGACGTAATCAAGATTCGCTTCTGTCACGACAGCACGGTGTATTTTTCCATTCATCATTGTACGGAACATGTTTATCCTCCTATGTCAGTTGATCTTGATGATAACATTGTCGATAAGGCGAACCTTTGAAAATTTGACAGCCGCCGCCAAAATCATTTTTCCTGACAACGTTTCCGTTTTAGTCAACTCAGGGTATTTGTATAACTCCACATAATCCACGACACCGCTTGTCCTGCTTTCAATTACATCTTTTACGCCTTTAATGATGGGAGCGGCATCAAGTTCCCCCGCTTTCAATTTTTCCCCGGCCGCTTTCAACGCTGAGTAGATTGCGGGCGCCTCATCTCTTTCCGCTCTCGTCAGCTTCACATTCCGGGAACTTTTCGCAAGACCGTCTTCCTCCCTTACAATGCCGACCTCCCTGATTTCCACCGGAAAATTGAGATCTTCAACGAGACCTTTTACAACCGCCACCTGTTGTGCATCTTTCAGTCCGAAATAACTCCTGTGCGGCAGGGTGATGTTAAAGAGTTTGATCAGAACAGTTGCCACCCCGTCGAAATGGCCTGGCCGAGACCGCCCGCACAGCACATCCGTTCTCTTTTCCACCTTCAAAGACACGGTCATTTCGGAAGGGTACATTTCCTTCACATGGGGATAAAATACGTAATCAACACCAGCATCTGCCGCGAGCTCCTCATCCCGGTCAAAGTCGCGCGGATAAGCGCCGTAATCTTCTGCAGGCCCGAATTGGAGCGGATTGACGAAAATGCTTAGCACGACAAGATCGTTTTCTTCCCTGGCTGCTTCAACAAGGGTAAGATGCCCTTTATGCAAATAACCCATCGTCGGAACAAAGCCGATTGAACGGCCGCTGCTTCGCTGCTTTACCATCTCTTGCTGCATTTCGGCTATCGTGTTGATTACCTTCATTCCTGGCCTCCGTATAATGCGGCCAACTGCTCGTTTTTCATTGTGAAACTGTGCTCTTCACCTGGAAACTCACGATTTTTCACTTCAGCCGCAAATTGTGAAATGCCATTTTTGATTGCAGTATTCACATCGGCATAACGTTTCGCAAAGCGCGGTACCCGTTCCACTCCGTATGTGATTACATCATGGTAGACGAGAACCTGGCCATCCGTATCCCGTCCGGCACCTATCCCGATTACAGGAATCGCAAGCGCCTCTGTCACAGCTGCTGACAACTGCTTCGGCACCGCTTCAAGTACAAGCATCACGGCACCCGCTGCTTCAGCAGCCCTGGCATCCTCCATCAGTCTGCGGGCTGATTCAGCATCCTTACCCTGTACACCATAACCGCCGAGCACCCCGACCGACTGGGGCGTCAAGCCAAGATGAGCGACAATCGGCACACCCGCTTCAGTCAGCGTCCGGATTACGGAAATCACTTCCCCGCCGCCTTCCACTTTCAGCGCATTGGCGCCGCTTTCCTGGATGATTCTGCGGGCATTTTTCATTGTGTCTTCCCGTGAGGCATGATAGCTCATAAACGGCATATCCGTTACAACATATGTATCCGGAGCACCCCGTTTCACGGCTTTGGTATGATGGATCATATCAGCGACCGTAACAGGCACAGTCGATTCATAGCCGAGTACGACCATTCCGAGAGAATCGCCGACAAGGATAACATCAGCACCTGCTTCCTCCACCTGTTTTGCCGATGGGTAATCATAGGCGGTTACCATGACAATCGGCTCACTTTCAATCTTCATCTTCGTAAATTCCTTTGTCCCTTTCATGTCTTTCCTCCTCCTCTTTGGGAGCGAGAAAGATGAAGCAACCGAAAAAAACGCCTTCTTCCGGCTGGAAGAGGCGTGATTAAATAAGCATTCGGCAATCATCCCTCTGTCCCAGTCCATCATTTTTGGATCAAGGCAGAATATTCCCTGACAAATCATATGAAAATCACAAAACTGCAAGGCGGTGCAGTTCACAGGTGATACTGCCCGGCTACATGTAGTATAACAGATTCCTTACTATCTGGGTACAATTTCTATATCTGCTGAATATATCTGGTGAATGGCGCCTTCTTCATCTTTCAGAAGGAGCACTCCGTCACCCGTTATGCCGACTGCATATCCCGTAAGTGTACTGGTCACTGTTGTTGCAGTTATTTTCCGTCCGATGCTGACCGCTCCTTCTTCCCATGCCTGTTTGACGGGTGCAAAACCTTCTTTCAAATATTTAAAATAGAGGGACTCCAGTTCTTCAAGAATGCCGGCAATGACCGCATTCCTGTTGAAATGCACTCCTCCTTCAGCGGCAAGGGAGCTTGCTTTATCCTGCAGATGGGCTGGAAAATCGGCCAGATCATGATTCACGTTCAAGCCGATACCGATGATGACGGCCTGGACTCTGTCCGGGTCAGCCTGGAGCTCGGTTAAAATACCGGCCACCTTCCGGCCGTTTATTAGGAGATCGTTCGGCCACTTAATATCGCTGGTGAGGCCGGTCACTTTTTGTATTCCCGTTCTGACAGCCGCAGCTGCAAGCAATGTTAATTGCGGTGCCTGCCGGGGCGGGATATCCGGACGAAGGATAATACTCATCCAGATTCCCTTTCCAGCAATCGAATCCCAGCTGCGGTTTAGCCGTCCCCTGCCTTCCGTCTGTTTTTCTGCAGCAATAACTGTTCCTTCTGCTGCTCCTTCGTTCGAACGGATATGAGCGGTTTTCTGGGTGGAGGGCAGTGCATCATGGACTTCCACGGTACCTCCAAACCAGGCGGTTTTCAATCCGAATCGGATAGCGCTTCCAGACAGCGTTTCTGGAAGCGCTGTAATCCGGTAACCTTTACGCGGAACAGCTTCCAGCCGAAATCCCTCTTTCCTGAGGTCCTCGATGTATTTCCAGACCGCTGTTCTCGAACAGCCGAGCGCCTCTGATATTTGCTGGCCTGATAGAAATTGCCCCGGCCTGTCAGCAAACATGTTCAACAGCGTTTCTTTTACAGCAGGTTGCATTGCTCAAGCCACTCCTTCATATCAGCCCTGTCGTTTGCCAATTTCTGCTCCACTACCGCTTTTTCGACACTCGACAACGCTTTCTCAATCCATGGTCCAGGTCTCTTTCCACTCCAGGAAATAAGATTCCTGCCGTCAAGTTCAAGTTCATTTCGGGAATGAATCGGCAAGCTGCTGTACCTTCTGGCGATTTCTTCAAGAGCCGGCTGTGCAGCTACACCGGATAATGCCGCGGTGATTCTGGCGGCCGATTGTGAATAAGACCCGCCAAATTTGTAGAGCTGCCAATCTGTCCAGCCTTTAGACGATGCAGAATGAACGGCATCCAGCAATATCCGGATATTTGTGCGCCGCTTTTTCGGTAACTTCCAAATTTCAAACAGACTTTGAGGATCCGAAAGATCCAGAAAGTGAAAAAGAACTGTCCAAAACTCGGTCAGCTCCCTCAATTCCCGAAGACGGCTGTCTGCCATCTGATGCAGCACATCTTTACGGCCGGCGAGTCCTGGCAGGGATTCTGACAGTCCTGTATCAGCGAGCAGTCTTAGTGCCTGCCCCCTGTTCTCACCGAGAAGAAGCTTATCAAACTCGACAGAAATCCGTTCAACTGCAATATGCTTCAACATTTCTGCGTGGAGGGTAATCGCTTTAACTGTCTCTTCTTCCACCTTGAAGTCAAGCTGGCTTGAAAACCTGAGGGCCCTCATCATCCGCAGTGCGTCTTCTGAGAACCGTTCCGACGGATTTCCCACCGTACAAATCCGTCTCCGTTGAAGATCATCCCTGCCGCTGAAAGGGTCGATGATTTGGCCGTCTTTTGTTAGTGCGATCGCATTAATGGTAAAATCCCGTCTCTGTAAGTCTTCCTTTAAGGAAGAGACAAATTTCACTTCCGAAGGCCTCCGGTAGTCAAGGTAGTCGCCATCTGTACGGAAGGTTGTCACTTCGTAAAAATGGCCCGATTGCTCAACTACAACGGTACCATGCTCGATTCCGATCGGAAGGGTTTTATTGAAAAGCTGCATGACTGCCCGGGGCTGTGCGGAAGTGGCGATATCAACATCTCCGATTTCCCGGCCCAGCAGCATATCTCGCACGGAACCACCTACAAAATATGCTTCATATCCGTTTTCTATCAGGCGATCGATAATCGCCGCTGGTATCTCAAACACGCTGTTCATCGCTTTTCCTCCATCGGTTTTTCGGCGAGCGTTTCGTAATAAACTTTTTCATATTGATTCACGATGGCTCCTGAATGGAACTTTTGCGCTGCCGTATCGAGGGCGGCCTGCCGGAAACGGCTATGCAAAACACTGTTTTCCAGTAATCCAAGCGCATGCCGTGTCCCCGCTTCAATATCACCGGTGTCGATAATATAACCGTTTTTGCCGTGTTCGATGATTTCAGGAATTCCGCCGATATCTGTCCCGATGCATGGTACTCCGCAAGCCATCGCTTCAAGGAGCACCAGGCCGAAACTTTCCTTCTGTGACAAGAGCAGCATCAAATCGCTGATAGAAAGCAATTCTGCTACGTTTTCCTGTTTTCCGAGAAACAGAACATGGTCTTCCAGCCCCAGCTCGCTGACAAGTGAACTAACCTTGGAATATTCAGGGCCGTCACCGATCAAAAGGAGCCGTGCCGGCATGCTGCGGACGATATTACCGAAAAGACGAATCACGTCAGGCACCCGCTTTACATGCCTGAAATTCGAAATATGGACGACCACTTTTTCGTGAGGCGATATTCCGTAGGCGGCCCTCAGCCCTTCATGTTTCCTTGGGTGGTACTCACGTTCATCAACGAAATTATGTATCGGTATGATCTGCTTGTCAGTCATTAGCATCTCCCTTGTTTGGTCGATGAGCGCGCGGCTTACGGCTGTCACTGCATCCGAACGCTCTATCCCGAACCGGATAGCCTCACTAAGCGAAGGATCTTCCCCGAGGACGGTGATATCGGTTCCATGCAACGTGGTCACGACTTTCAGTTTACCGCCGGTCATTTCCCTGGCCAGTATTGCACTGATCGCATGAGGAACAGCATAATGGACGTGAAGCAAATCGAGCCCTTCCCGTTTCGACACTTCTGCCATTTTACTTGCCAGCGAAATATCATACGGGGCATATTTGAATACCGAATATTGATTGACTTCGACTTCATGGAAATAAATATTCGGATAAAGCCTGTCGAGCCTGAACGGGACATCAGATGTTATAAAGTGGATTTCATGGCCGCGCTGGGCAAGAAGCTTTCCCAATTCCGTCGCGACTACCCCTGATCCGCCCACCGTCGGATAGCACGTTATGCCAATCTTCAATTTCATGTCTATCACCAAACCAATCTTTATCATTCAAAACCTTGTAAGCTGCCGGAAAATGAGCTGCCATTCATGAGAGTTTCTGGCTGCAGCTACTACTGTTCTTCTGAAATCAATAAACATCTGTCCCGTGAACGATTCTCCGCCATTGCAGATCGCCTCTTTTAAGGCCCTGGACCAGGATTTCGGCTGTGCCCAGGTTGGTGGCAAGCGGTATGCCGTACACATCACAGAGACGGAGCAATGCCGATACGTCCGGCTCATGCGGCTGTGCAGTAAGCGGATCTCGGAAAAACAGGATCATATCCATCTCATTTTTCGCAACCATAGCACCGATTTGCTGGTCGCCTCCGAGCGGTCCGGACTCGAACCTGGTAATATCTAGTCCAGTCGCTTCTTTGATCTTCTTGCCTGTCGTTCCGGTTGCATAAAGGCTGTGCTGCTCAAGTACCTGTTTGTATGCAAGTGCAAATTGGATAATTTCCCGTTTCTTTTTATCATGGGCAATCAATGCAATGTTCATAGCTCCATCCCCCTTTTCGCAGCTATTCCAGGATATTTTCAAGGCCGTAAACAAGAGTGTCAAGCTGTTTTACCGTTTCGACAGCCACTTTCACACCTGACATGAACGACCCGCGGTCAAACGAATCGTGTTTGATTGTCAATGTTTGGCCGGCACTGCCGAATATGACTTCCTGGTGCGCCAGCAGGCCGGGGAGCCGGATGCTGTGAATCGGAATGCCGTCATATGAAGCACCCCTGGCCCCTTCCATCGTCTCCTGTTCATCAGGATGGCCCTGTTTCTTCGACTCCCTGATTTCAGCGATCAATTCGGCAGTCTTTACAGCGGTGCCTGAAGGTGCGTCCAGTTTCCTGTCATGGTGCTTTTCAATGATTTCCACATCCGGAAAATACCTGGCCGCCATCCTGGCGAATTTCATCATCAAAACAGCTCCTACCGCAAAATTAGGCGCAATGATAGCACCCGTTTCCCGTTCTTCGGCAAGTGCTGTCAGCTCTGCGATATCACTGCTCGAAAATCCGGTTGTACCCACCACAGGACAGACACCGTGACGGAGGGCTGCTTCGGTATGCAGTTTTCCAACTTCCGGCGTAGTCAAATCGATAAGGACATCTGCATCTGTTTCTGACAGGCATTGTTCGATGTCTTCATAAACGCGGGCATTGAGAGCCGGCATATCTTCCAGGTCACCCAGCATTTTTCCGTCATTTTTGCGGTCGATTGCTGCCGCCAATTCGAAATGGGAAGTGTTTTCTATTAATCCCACAGCTGCCCGACCCATCCTTCCGCGCGGTCCAGCCAGGATAATTCTTATTGTTTCCATGTCATTCGACTCCTTCTTCATCATGTCGTGTCCAGCGGTCTTTATCCCTTGTCCTGAATTTTTCCATCACGATATCAAATGCATCATTCAGATTGATTTCAAGTGAGTTCGCAAAACTGATCAAGACGAACAGGACATCGCCCATTTCCTGTTCAATCGTGTTTTCTGCTTCACTATCTTTTTTAGGCTTTTCCCCGTATGTATGGTTCACTTCCCGGGCCAGCTCCCCGATTTCTTCTGTAAGACGAGCCGTCATGGCCAGCGGACCGAAATAGCCTTCTTTGAACTGGCCGATATATTCATCAACTTCCTTTTGCATATCTTCCATTGATTTTATCGCCACGTTTTTCACCCCTATGCAGTCTCCTTTTAATGTTAGCCAAAACAGAACCGTTTGACAAATCAGAAGAAAGGCAATGAGATGAAAATCAGGGCTTGTTTTTATAAAAGGAACGTTTAAACTGATAATGATGTCTTTATTACTGAAGGGGGTTCACTCATGCTGCCAAAGCTCAAAGTGAGAAACATTCTATACATCATTTTAGGAGCTGCAATCCTCTCATTCGGCCTTGTTTATTTCAATATGGAAAACAATCTGGCTGAAGGCGGCTTTACCGGGATTACACTGCTATTATACTTTTTGTTCAGCATCGACCCTGCTATTTCCAACCTGCTGCTCAATGCGCCGCTTTTCTTTGTCGGCTGGAAATTGCTCGGGCGAAATGTATTTTACTACACAATTATCGGAACGGTCTCAGTGTCTGTTTTTCTATGGATATTTCAAAAATACGAGGTCGTTTCCATGCCGCTTCAGCATGACCTGACACTTGCCGCCCTGTTTGCGGGTGTTTTCATCGGGATCGGCCTCGGCATCATTTTCCGGTTCGGCGGCACAACTGGCGGTGTGGACATCATCGCAAGAATCGTACATAAATATGTCGGATGGAGCATGGGTAAGACGATGTTCCTTTTTGACCTGGGAGTCATCGCCGCTTCATTTATCCTCTATCTTGATTACCGTGAGGCAATGTATACGATTGTCGCTGTTTTTGTCGGTGCCCGCGTCATCGATTTCATGCAGGAAGGCGCTTACGCAGCCAGGGGTGCGACGATCATCTCCAATAAGACAGAAGAAATCGCAGCCAAAATCATCAAGGAGCTTGACAGGGGAGCCACACTTTTACAGGGAAAAGGCACTTATACAGGCGAAGAACGGCAGATACTCTACTGTGTCGTCGGGCGTAATGAAATTGTGAGGTTGAAAAATGTCATCCATTCCATCGACCCGCACGCATTCGTTGCAGTTGGTGATGTGCATGACGTCATGGGCGAAGGTTTCACACTCGATGAAAACAAAAATCCTCTGGAACACTGAGTGCCTGCAGATTATTGAACAAGAAAAGCACAAGGCGCCCGCTTAGCGGCGTACGCATAAGCAAGGGTACCCGGAGGAAGGCGGGTTTCCCTTCAGGAGGGATCACCGTCTATGACGTAGCCGCTGGTGCCTGGCGCTGGACACTATCCTTCCCTAAACAACCATTCTCCTCCCTATTGAAAAAGCCCCTGATTGCACAGGGGCTTTTGTAAGCTTTATAATCGAATCTCCTTAGTCTTCGCTCATGCCGACAAACATAAGCACAAATCTGAGCAGTTCCAAAACCGCCACAAGCGCCGCTGCAACATAAGTCAATGCTGCCGCGTTCAGCACCTTCTTTGTGTTCCGTTCTTCATCGTTGCGAATCGCGCCGACGGAAATAATTTGCTCCATCGCCCGGTTTGATGCATTGAATTCAACTGGCAGCGTAACCACCTGAAACAACACAGCAAACGACATGAAGATGATGCCGAGCAGCATCATTCCGGTAGCTTGGAAAATAATGCCGGCAAGAATGAGGAAAAATGAAAAATTCGACCCGAGATTTGCTACCGGCACAAGCGTATGCCGGAATCTCATAAACGCATAGTCTTCAGCATCCTGAAGGGCGTGGCCGACTTCGTGAGAAGCGACAGCCGCACTCGCCAGCGACCTCCCGCTGTATATGGCGCTTGAAAGATTGACCGTTTTATTGCGCGGGTCATAATGGTCGGACAGTTCTCCCCGGGTTTCCCGTATTTGTACATCATAGAGGCCGTTATCATTAAGAATTTTCCTTGCGACCTCGGCCCCTGTCATTCCAGTTGAGTTTGGTACTTGAGAATATTTTCGGTAAGCACTTTTCACTTTGCTCTGAGCCCAAAGAGGGATAATCATCAACAGTGCAAAGTAAATCAGGAACATTCCCACTTATGCATTCCTCCGTTATTTTAGTGTGATAACTTAGCTTGTTTAATATTATTTTAATGTAAGGCTCTAATCCCGTCAATCATTTGATTTCCTGCGGTAGTGGCGTTTTTCTCTCTCTGCCCGGTATTTTTTCCATCCGGCATAAAATAATGCAGACAGGATGACACCGCCAATGGAATAGATGACAGCAAACAAGGACGGGTCTGCACTGTTCAGGTCGGTCTCAGAAAAAATCCCGTTTAGCGAAGCTTCCAGATCAGCAAGTGTGCTGAGTTTTTCCTGATATGATGAACTCTTCATTCTGTCATTATCCAAATGAGCGATATATGAGTGCAGCATCTGGACGTCCTCTTCCGGCCGGTCCAGGGAAACAGCGGGATGGATTACGGTATAATCTGCAATAAAGCGGTTGAGCCGCTGTTGATATTCATGATGATCTTTTCTGGCAGCCGACGCTTTGAGTTCCTGCAAGTCGCCAAGGATGACCCCTTTCATCGTCAGCCAGAGCGGCTGATGTTCGGAAAAAAGGGCATCGACTACAAAACGGAACTGTGTCATAGCCTGGACCCTTTGTTCATGCGGCAACTGAACCTTTGTCATGGCATCCACCGCCTGCTGATGGACAGTTACAGCCACCTTCAGATCGTGCATATCAAAATGGCCGGATGCAGAGGGGTCGTCCATAAACCGGGCGGAAAAATGGACGAGAATTCGCTTCGCTTCCCCGTACCTCTCCTGTTTAGCAAGCATTAGGGCCTGGTCGGCCAGTTTATTGAGCTGTTCCGCCTGCATGCCGTCGGACTTTTCCGGTGCCGCAGCCAACGCGGAATATGATCCTGCTATCAATCCAATAACGATAATGGCCGCTATTATCATTCGCATACTTGTCCCTCCTCCAGATTACTACATCGTATGAGGAGGTGGACAAGAGTAGACCTCATATTTACGTTCTATTGCATACTGCTGTTTTTATCTCGGCAGGCGATCGGTCTCACCCGGGCCAGGGAGCGTCCCGGACCGCCCCTGATCCGCTTCCTACTTAGGGCATTTTTGTTACATCACTCACCATGCGAAAAAATCCGAATGCAGTTTCAAAAAGCCTCCCGCCTTCTGCACCGATCAACAACACACTAAATATACAATAAGCTATAATATAACCGGTTTCAAAGAAACTTGAGTTTAAGCCTGTTTTCCCTCACCCCGAAATAATAAGTGATGATGATCGCCGCAATACTGAGCCAGAATGTGAAATAGCCGATTTCAGCCGTGAACTCGCTCAGTCTGCTGTATCTGGGCATCATCCCGAAAACATAATCGATCACATCGTTATGGAGAGTCCAGACAGCCGCGATGATCAGATGCGGGATTTTGATCCGGTAAAAAGGTGCATACAGGATTCCTTGTACAGCCATTGCGAAGTGCGATGCAATCAGCATATACCCTTCCCAGGGCAGGCTTCCGGAAACATTCAGGACGAGAATATTCATGACCACGGCCCATATCCCATATTTGAAAAGTGTCAGTATCGCAAGCGCTTCAATAAGCGGAACATTTTTTTTGAATAAAAAAGCAGCCAGTACGAAGACAAAAAACAGGCTTGCCGTCGGACTGTCAGGCACAAATATGAGAAACAGCGGCGGTGTATCAGCGAGCTGGTAGCCGTACCATATGTATCCGTATACCGTTCCGGCAATATTCACCGCCAGCAGGGCGAGCAGGATCGGCCGGCGGCTTAAAAACTGTATGTATGATGCCATCTTCAATCTCCTTTATTTTGAACTTGCTTTATGGAACAGGAACTTTATTGCGCCTGAAAAAAATCCCTTATGAAAACATGAAAATGTTCGGCAGTGTTTCCCAACAAGGAAAAAGCTGACTTTTTCAGTCAGCTTTTCCATCATGCGTCATTTTATTCTTCCAGACCTGCAATGAACTCTGAAAGTTTCTTCAGGTCTTCTTCCGACCCTTCGAATTGGTCTGCAGGCATGCTGCCTTTACCGTTTACGGCGATATCGGCAATCTCTTCAGGACTAAGCCCTGTACCGATCAAAGATGGGCCGGCAGCACCGCCGCCAAGATTATCACCATGGCAGCCTAAACATGTTTGCTGGCTGTATATTTGATACCCTTCGGATTCTTTATCGATTTCTGCGGTGACGATCTGCCCCTGAGCTTCAGCCTGCTCCCAGTCATGTGTAACAACGGACTCCCATGTGAGAAAAACGACTGAAACAAGACCAAGGAGCATCAAGCTTACGGCAACCGGGCGTTTGGACGGCCTCCGTTCAGGGCCCCTGTCAAGCCAGGGAGCCAGCATAAGGGCACCAAAAGCGATACCCGGCATAATAATCGCACCTACTATTGTATACGGTCCGGCAGCGAACTCATATTTCAAAAGCTGGTACAGAAACAGGAAATACCAGTCCGGGAGCGGTATGTACCCGGTATCCGTCGGGTCGGCCACACGTTCCAGCGGCGACGGGTGTGCAACTGTCAAACTTAAATACCCTATTAAAAATACAGCGCCAACCATCCACTCTTTCAAGAGGAAGTTTGGCCAAAAGGCTTCCGTTTTCCCGGGATACTCAGAATAATCCTTCGGGATATTCGGCTTGCGCTCAGCCGGAATACGGGAATCGCCTACAAACTTCATCCCTTTACCTCGGTGCATATTCTTCCCTCCTTTATGATTGAAAACCGATTCTTATAGCGGACCGGAAATGCCCTGTTTGCGGATCATCAGGAAATGTGCCGCCATCAGGCCCAGCAAAGCTCCCGGCAGGAAGAATACATGGATCGCGAAGAAACGTGTCAGCGTCTGGGCGCCGACAATTGTCGCGTCACCTGCAAGCAGCGTTTTGACCGCCGTACCGATTACAGGAGTCGCCTCGGCAATCTGAAGGCCTACCTTTGTCGCAAACAACGCTTTCATATCCCATGGCAGGAGGTAACCTGTGAACCCAAGGCCAAGCATAACAAAGAAAATAAGCACCCCTACAACCCAGTTAAGCTCCCTCGGCTTTTTATACGCTCCCTGGAAAAAGACGCGCAGTGTATGTAAAAACATCATGACAATGACTAGACTCGCGCCCCAATGGTGCATTCCGCGGACGATTACCCCGAATGCGACTTCATTTTGAAGGTAATATACGGATTCCCAAGCATTTTTGATATCCGGCACATAATACATGGTCAAAAACATACCTGATAAAATTTGAATAACCGTAATGAAAAAGGTCAGCCCGCCAAAGCAATATACGAATGCGGAAAAGTGATGGGCTGGATTGACGTGCTCAGGCACTTCATGATCGGCAATGTCACGCCATAGCGGTGTAATGTCAAGCCGTTCATCAACCCAATCATAGATCTTTGTAAGCATTGTGCATTACACCTCCTCTCGTTCTTTTGGTTGACCAAGATAAAGTTTGCCGTCTTGTACCTTCATTTCAAAAATATCCAGCGGCTGCAGAGGCGGAGTGCCAGGCACGTTGTCGCCGTTCTTTTCATATAGGCCGTAGTGGCACGGACAGAAGAACATATTTGGATTGGCAGGATCCGTATTCCAGTCGACCGTACAGCCAAGGTGTTTACAGACCGGAGATAACGCCAGGATATCACCGTTTTCCTGCTTGAACACCCATGCGGATTTCGGTTCTTCAGATTCATACCATCCATCGACCTGTTCCACTTTAAAATCGACACGCTGCGGCTCGGTGGTGATCTTTTCCACGTCCATCACCGCAACCATATCGCCGCCTTCTCCCTTTTTCAAAACAGGGTCAACGGCAAAACGGACCATCGGCATTAACATACCGGCAGCCATGAAACCGCCCACACCTGTCAGCGTGTAGTTCAGGAATTGGCGTCTCGATACCCGATGCTGTTTTTCGCTCATGGTTTTCCCCCCTCTATTGCTGAAATAAGTCCGGTCGGACACTGTTCAACAACACACATATAACTAGGACATACCTATGATAGCGCAATATTTGTTATCGGTCAATAATATTATCATGCCGTTAACGATGGAAACCATTAATTTGAAGATGTTTCCTTTTCTTTCCACGTGTCCCTGATGAGCTGCTGCAGTTGTGCGGCCTGCCCGGTTAAAAGCTGACGGGCGGCCGCTCCTTCAATTGACCCGAGATCCACTGATGGGACCCAGATCAAATCACCGGCAAGCTCGTCTTCCATACTCTTCCACATACCGTCAGCTGTTATGTAAAAAATGTGCGAGACATCTTCCGCATGTGTTTCGCCTTCCCATGCTTTAAGACGGCTCATAAGCTCTTCCCGGCCTTCGCTGCTCAAATAAGTGAATGGCGGCATGTGTAAAATGCGTCCCTTGTATTCGCGCTCGACTTCCGCAGCAAGTGCTGCAGTGAATTCGCCCATCACCGCTGTTTCCCTGGCTCTTTTCCCAAGAGAAACGGGCAATAGCGGAATGACTGCTGTGTCGACATACTCCTTCGCCTGCAAAAACATATCTACATCTTTCGGGTTCCAATTCATTTCATTCGCCCCTTGCTGACATCATTTCCTCTCCATTTAACCATGTGCAAAGACAAAAAACAAACCCCCGGCTTCATCCGGAGGCTTAAAGCATTCTTAATTCCCTGGTCAGCTTTTTAAACGTATCGCGGTCATTTTTGTCCAGTGCATCATCGATTTCTCTCAAAATTTCCTTTTTGCGGAAAGAATTGATTGATTCCTGCAGGAACTGTTCGGCGACGATCCTGTCCTTTTCAGTAGTGACAGCTATGGAAGGTACATAAGGGTTATCTTCTAACACGAGTACGTAATGAGGAGAGTGGAAGGCTCCTTGAAAATTCAACTGGATATATACCGGTTCATCCCGGTTTAGGCGAATATCGTGAAAGGACTTTTCTACGTCTGTAGTCATAATGTTTTCTTTATAGAACCGGAACGGCACATCTTCCACATCATCCGTTGACATGACAATTCCTCTTGGTGTATAGCGAGCTTCTTCAACAAAATGAACTTGCTGCAAAAGCTGTTCGTGACTCATTAAGTAGTTCAAAATCCACACACATTCTCTTTTTTTCAGCTGATGGTGATTCAAAAACCAGCGAATGAAATCCTTCTTTTCACTCACGGTGACTGAACTGGTCATTCCTCTTCCCTCCTCGTCCAACCCTCTTAGAATAATAATTCGATGGACAACCGGCAATTCCTTCTTTTTCTTCAGTTGTTTAATTCATCAGTCAGCCTGCGGACAATATCCTGGATTTCCATATTATCCGGATCGATGGCTGACGCGCTCTTCATCACTTTCAGCGCTTCGGGGCGGCGCCCTTCTTCCAATAGGAAAGCTCCATACTCCGCCAAAAAAGATGCGTTTTCTTTAAAGAAAGTATATGCAGACTCATAATGGTTTAATGCTTCCCCATAATATTCCATCTGATTTTTCGCGCGTGCCAGGTACCATTCGAAACGGGGGTCTGTTTCGCCGAATGATCCGGCATGCTCGAGCAGATCGATCACGTCTTCATGGCGGTCTTCCTTGAAATACTGGTCAGACAGCATGATCAGCGCATCAGTATAGCCCGGATCAAGCGCGATTGCCTGTTTCAGGAATGTTTCTGCCTCTTGCTGATTCTTCATCCTGACAGCGGCCTGGGCAGCGTAATAATACATTTCCTTGTTGAACTCATCCTGTTCAAGGCCGGCTTTGATTGTTTCATAAGCTTCATCATTTGCCCCCTCTTCTTCATACGCTTTGGCAAGAAATAAATACAGCGGTGTATACGCCGGATCGATGTCTTTCAACTCTTCAAATTTCTGGATAGCTGTTCTGTACCGCTCTGCCTGGAAGGCGGTGAACGCATAACCGAACAGAGCGTTGATTTCGAGTTTATCGCCAAGGCCCTTCTCATAATGAGCAAGCGCTTCATCAAAATCCCCGCCGGTGCTCAATGCTTCGGCAAGCCGGAGGTGTACATTGACATCGCCGATTTTATCCTGGCTTTCGAGCACTCTCCGATAAGCGGGTATGCTTTTTTGGTAATCCCCCTGGGCCAAATAAAACTCCCCGAGTCCGAAATCGATGATCGGCTCGTCCGGCATAATCCGACGGGCGGCGAGCAGCTTCTGCTCTGCCACTTCGTCAAGTCCCTGCATCTGATACAAATCTGCCATCAAAAGCAGTGCCTGGACATATACAGGATCAGATTCCTTCACTTCATTCAGCATATCCAGGGCCTCATCTTCCTGTTCGAGGTCAATCAATAGTTCGGCTGAGAACATATATAATTCACCTTCATCCGGATAGAGGAGCAGCAAGCTTTCGACAATCGCTTTTGCCCGATCCGCCAGACCGAGTTCATAATACGTTCTCGCTATTTCATACTGTTCTTCATGGGTTCCATTTTTATTGATCTCTTCAAGGAGAAACAGTCCTTTTTCGGCATCCCCCTGTTGAATGAATTGCAATGCTTCTTCTATTCGTGCCATATCCGACTTCCTTTCAATGTCCATGCTGCCGTGTCAGTAGCTTGCGAAGTACCCCGGCAGCCGAATGGTGAGTTCCTTTCCGTAACCCGGGCGGAGCCTGACATCCTGTCCAGCTCGAAGCATGACACCACGCAAATAGGTGACATCAGGAGAGACGGAGTCCGGGATGTCTGCTTCCGATGCCCCATCAGCCCCGTTCTTCACCGGGTCACCTGTATAATATAAATTGTAATCCAGATCCGCCTGCTGAATCAATTCCCCTTTATGCGGATAGATTCCGATTTGCTTGAGAACCGGTTTTCGAAGCGGGCCTTCCTGCAGGCGCAGCTTCCCGTTTATCCCATGGTCGTCCATTTGCTTGTCCCATTCTTTTTCTATCCTGATCCTGCCCCGCTTTGATGGTATGTTTTTGAAATGAGGATAAAGTGCGGGAGGATTGGGATAAAGCGCTTGTTTAATCCAGCCCCATTTTGCCGAATTGATCTCATCATGCGAGTGAATGCAAACCTGGATAAACGGAATGGCGTTTTTCCTGCAGTTTCTGATGAAAGACGGTGTCAGCGTTTTTAATGGGACCGACACACCGATCACATAGTCGAGCGAACTGTTCACCATCCGGTGTCTGGCGATTTTTCCAGCCCTCTCCAATTCCCGTTCCCGCCGGACTTCAGCCGTTATGACGACAGTTGTTACTCCGTGTTTAATCAAGGACGCCTGTTCCTGTTTGAAGCTTGTCGGTGACATTCCTTCATTAATTTGCGGAACATATGATACGATGCCAGGTTCTATCCTAAAAGATGACAGGTCCACTTTCAAATGATTCAGCCGCAGATCATGGGTCCGCCGCATGATCACTTTCTCACCTTTGATTAAACACCTGAGCCCCCGGTCACTGCCAGTACCTTCTGCCTTTTCCAGAATAATCTCCATATAGCCCTCCTTGTCCAAATACACTTCCCTAATGAAAAAATATGAGAATTTTCCGTATTCTATGAGGGAATTAGATCATTCTGGTCAAAAAAGGTAGGCGGAAGGCGTCTGCTCAGCGGTGTGTTCATAAGCGGGAGGTATCTGCCCGAAGGCACTCTTTGCTTTGAAGTGGCCAGCGCTTATGACGATAGCCGCTGGCGCCTGGAGCCGGACAACATGAAATGCTGCCGAAAAAAACAGCTGCAAAAATTGCAGCTGTACCGATCATTCTCCTTTTAAATACGCGAAGTCTTCATAAAAATCCGGGTAACTGACAGCGGCGGCATCACTGTTCATGACTGTGACAACCCCGTCTGCGATACATGAAGCGACGGCATTCATCATTCCGATCCGGTGGTCGCCGAAACTGTCCGTAACAGCACCTGTCAATGGGGTTTTACCGTTTATGACCATTCCGCCTTCGGTTGCCCGGATGTCTGCACCGAGCCTTTTCAACTGACTTACAACGGTATCGATCCTGTTTGTTTCTTTCACTTTCAGCTCTGATGCGTCTTTGATTACCGTTTGACCGTCCGCCTGGGTTGCAAGAAGGGCGATCATCGGGATTTCATCGATTAAACGAGGTACAAGATCACCGCCGATTTCCACTGCTTTCAAGTCGGAAGTCCTGATGTGCAGATCTGCAACGGGCTCTTCATTTTGTGACCGTTCATTTGTTACAGTGAGGTTTGCACCCATCTTGTCCAAAACTTCAAGAATACCAGCTCTTGTCGGATTAATCCCCACGTTTTTCAAGATGATTTCACTGTCAGGAGTGATGGCGCCGGCACCAAGAAAGAATGCGGCCGAAGAAATGTCCCCGGGAACATTTATCACTCTTCCCTGCAGCGTCTGGCCGCCGGACACTTTGACAGTCAAACCGTCTTTCGCTATGTTCACACCGTATGCAGCGAGCATCCGTTCGGTATGATCCCTGGACTGGAACGGCTCCGTGACAGAAGTAACCCCCTCTGCTCCAAGTCCGGCCAGCATTACGGCTGACTTGACCTGGGCACTGGCAACAGGAGATGTGTAGTTCAGACCTTTCAAACTTCCTCCTCTAATGGAAAGGGGGGTGAAACCGCCGTTTTTCCTGCCGTCTATAACGGCGCCCATCTGTTCAAGCGGACCGGTAACGCGGCGCATCGGCCTCCCTGCAATTGACGCATCTCCAGTTATAACGGCATGAAACGGCCTGGACGCCAAAATTCCCAGCATCAGCCTTATCGTTGTACCGCTGTTTCCAACATCCAGAACCTCTTCCGGTTCTTTTAGGCCTTCTCTGCCGGAACCGGAAATTTCGACCCTGTCTCCGAACCGCTGAATGTCTACGCCCATCTTTTGAAAACAGGAAATCGTGCTCAGGCAGTCTGCACCCGCCAGGAAGTTTGTGATGACGGTTTTCCCCCGGGCAATGGAACCGAGCATGACAGCACGGTGTGAGATGGATTTATCACCTGGTATATGGATTGTTCCATGCAAGCCGGCTTCAGCAGGCTTTAAACGGATCGCTTTCAATTTTATCCCCCTTCAACTTTCAATAAAAGTATCATAACCGTTTTGCCGGAGCAGTTTCTGGCTCCTGCTCCGATCTTCATCTGACCGGAAACTTATCCGGAGGACGCCGAGAATGTCTTCACGCGTTTCAAGAATTCTTAAGTTGGTGATATTCAGTTCTTCTCTGGCCAGGATGCCTGTCACCGTAGAGATGATCCCCGGGTAATCTGGCACATCCACATAAAGGTCATAATAGGATGGAATCGCTCCCTTGGTACGGCTTGGCAGGGAGTCCCGGAACCCTTTCGCTTCCTTGAAATAATTGTGAATACTCTCGCTGTCACCTTCTGCAACCATTTTCTCGATAGCTGTCATTTCCCGTTTCCAATCTTCGAACATCGACAGAAGCGCATCTCTGTTATGTACAAGGATATCCCTCCACATGACCGGGCTGCTTGATGCGATTCTTGTGATATCACGGAATCCGCCAGCTGCAAGCCGGGCTACGAGTGCATTGCGGCCGTTCAGTTTCTCGATCTGATGAACGAGTCCTGCTGCGACAATATGCGGGAAATGGCTGATGGCTCCCGCAACATAGTCATGTTCCTCCGGATTTAGCCGAAGAAACTTAGCTCCGGTTCCTTTCAGCCATTCTTCCATCCGGTCATATACGTACTCATTCTCGCCCGCAGCAGCGGTCAGGATATAATAGGCATTTTCAAACAAGTGTGCCCTTGCTGCCGACACACCGCTTTTATGTGAGCCTGCCATAGGATGACCGCCGACAAAAAAGACCGCTTTATCTTCGAAAATAGCCGCCTGCTCCATTATGCGCTGTTTCGTGCTACCCACATCCGTTATAAGCGCATCTTTTTTCAAAGGCAGGCCGGCAAGTCTGTCGATAATTTCTTCTGTCTGCAAGACAGGCACGGAAATGACGATCAAGTCCGAATCCGGGGCAGCCCGGTCAAGACTCATCTCGTAACGGTCAATGACATGGCCCGCAGCAGCAAGCCGCAGCTGTTCTTCGTTCACATCATAGCCGCATATATCCGCATCAGGATGCGCTTTTTTAATAGCAAGCGCAATGGATCCGCCTATCAATCCCAATCCGATGATGAGTACCTTTTTAGTCAACGCTGTTCCCGGCTTTCTCCAACACAAACGGTTCAAGCACGCTGATCAGATCATCCATCGTCTTTTCATCCCCGATTGTAATGCGGACGCTGGTGGGATACCCGAGTTTAGATCCAGAACGGACGATAAAACCATTTTTAAGAAGGTAATCGAATACTTCATCACCGCTCCGGTGAAAATCAACAAGCACGAAATTCCCCTGAGACGGAAAGTAATCAAGGCCGACCCGCTTACAAAACGCCTCTAGTTTCGTGATTCCATCCCGGTTCTTATCCCTGGTTTCCTGCAAGAAGCCTGAATCGTCGAGAGAAGCTGCGGCCGCAATCTGAGCGATCGAATTCACATTGAACGGCTCCCTTGCCGGCTCAAGCCGGCGGATGAACTCTTCATTACCGACGCCATAGCCGATACGGAGTCCGGCAAGTCCGTAAGCTTTTGAAAATGTCCTGAGAATCATCAGATTCGAGTATTTGTCAAGCAGCGGGATGGATTCAGGGTAATCCTCTGCCGTCACGTATTCATAATACGCCTCATCCAGGACGACAAGAATATCAGAAGGAACCCGTTCCAGGAAACGCTGAAGCTTTTCTTCGCCGATATAAGTGCCCGTCGGGTTATTCGGGGAACAGAGCCAGATGATTTTCGTCTCTGCATCGGCGGCCTCCACCATCGAATCAAGGTCATGTTCACCGTCAACGTTCGTGACTTCCCTTACTTCGGCACCCTCAATTACCGCATTATGCCGATACTGCGGAAAAGTCGGTGAAGCCGTGATCGTATTCGAATTGCCGTCAAGCAGAGCCCTGCATACGATTTGAATCACTTCATCGGAGCCGTTTCCGAAAATGAGCTGCCCTTCGGAAACACCCAATCTTGACGACACTTTTTTCCGGAGATCCTGTGCAGATCCATCCGGATATACGGCAAGCATGTCTGCAGCTTTTTTCACAGCGCTGCTTGCATAGCTGGAACAGCCGAACGGGTTTTCATTCGACGCCAGTTTCGTGATCGTGTCGAGCCCTAATTCATCCTTTACTTCTTTCACCGATTTACCGGGCTGATAAGGATTTAACTTCGTAATGCTGCTTTTTACTTCCACAGTTATCCACCTTCCCTTTTCTCACGCATCTACCGCCCGAGAAGGATGCTTTTCGTTTCATTGTAGCACATTCTTTGTTATGGTAAAGCGAAAAAGTGCAACTTTCCCAATGTACATTTTTCCTGTTTGATCCATATTTCCGCTGCTCATGCACTCCATTCATACCGGGCAAAATCAACAACATACTTTAACATAGCCTTATTGTCACTGCTTAGTTAAATCAGGGCGCAGGTTGACTGCGCCTTCCAAATAAACATGATTGATTTCATGCTGTTTCGCCTCGGTTTCTACCGTCAGCATCAGGCGGATGCACATAGGCAGTGAACCAGGTACAGGAATTTCTCTTGTACACATGACCGGCACGAATTTCCAGCCTTCGACGGCGCGAAGTGCCCTCGCCGGAAACTCTGCATTCAAATCATTCGTCACAGAAAAGACAGCATGCACGACTTCTTCCGCCTTCACCCCGTTCTGCTTTATGACTTCTTCAAGCATGCGCCGGGCGTTTTCCACGATTTCTTCACCATTGTTTTCTTTTACCGTAACTGCTCCTCTGATTCCCCGTATCATGTCATTCCTCCCCCAGATTGTTGATGGCATCTGAAAGCACGTCTTCCGAAACCGGCTGTTTCACCGGCTTCGCGATTTCGTCAAGCAGGACCATGTTGATATTTCCTGATGTCGATTTTTTATCCTTTTTCATCCGATCAATCATTTTTCCGGCATCCAGACTTTTCGGAAACTCCGGAAAAGGAAAGGAATCGATCCAGCGCACGGCTTCATCCGCTTCCGTCCCCATCCCCCTTATCGTTTTACTTAATGAAAGTGCGTATTTCATTCCGATCGCTACAGCCTCTCCATGAGACATTCCGCCATAACCTAATTCAGCTTCGACTGCATGACCGAGCGTATGGCCAAAATTCAAATAGGCGCGGACCCCCTGCTCTTTTTCATCCTGTCTTACAACATCCGCTTTGATCGCGATCGCCTGCTTCAGAATAGAGGCCAGGCCGCCGCTTTTCAAATCTTCGAGATCGGAAATTTGATTTCTGAGATGGTCATAAAATGATCTGCTTCCGATCAAGCTGTGTTTGATGACTTCGGCGAATCCGGACAGCCATTCCCGTTCCGGAAGCGTTCGGAATGTTTCGACATCATAAACGACAGCAATCGGCTGATGGAATGCACCAATCAGGTTTTTCCCAGCCGGATGGTTAATGCCGGTCTTGCCGCCGACTGCGCTGTCATGGGCAAGAAGTGTCGTAGGAATTTGAACAAACCGGATACCTCGCATAAAGGTTGCCGCTGTAAATCCAGCCAGGTCGCCGATCACACCGCCTCCAAGAGCCGCGATGAGCGAATTACGGTCCAGACCGGCTTCAAGGGCTGCGGTCAGGCAGCCGTAATAGGATTCGAACGATTTAGCCTGTTCTCCTGCATCCACAATGTGTACATGGATCTTTGCATATGAAGAAAAACTGGCCTTTACCTCTTCCAAATATAAGGGCGCTACATTCGCATCAGTTATTATCAGCACAGAGGAAGCGCCGGCAAGAGCGGACCCGAGCAGGCCGGCTGAGTTTCTTCTGATGCCGGCACCAATATAGACAGGGTAGGTTGACGAAGGTGTTTCAATCAGTAATTTTTCCATTTTAAAAGTCTCTCGCCCTCTCCCTCGCTTCATCGATATGCTTTTTCAGCACATCCATCCTATCGCTTTCAAACTGGTCAACTATCGCAGCTGCAATCTCCCATGCTACCACGGCTTCAGCAACAACACTAGCGGCTGGAACAGCACAACTGTCCGAGCGTTCAATGCTCGCTTCAAATGGTTCCTTCGTTTCGATATCGACACTTTTCAGAGGCTTATAAAGTGTCGGAATCGGCTTCATGACGCCGCGTACAACAACCGGCATGCCGGTTGTCATCCCGCCTTCGAAACCGCCAAGCCGGTTTGTGCTCCGTTCATAGCCGCCTTCTTCGCTCCAGGTGATTTCATCATGCACCTTGCTGCCCGGCAAGCGGGCCGCTTCAAAGCCAATCCCGAACTCAACACCTTTGAAGGCGTTGATACTTACAATGGCCGCCGCGATTTTCGCGTCAAGTTTCCGGTCATAATGGACATAGCTGCCGATTCCTGCCGGTACACCAGAGACAATAACTTCAACGATGCCGCCGATCGAATCTCCGTTTTTTTTCGCTTGATCAATGGCTTCCATCATGGACTGCTCAGCTTTCTTATCGAGACAGCGGACCGGCGATGCTTCTGTCCGTTCCCGGATTTCATCCATTGACTGCACACCCTCTTCTCCTGCTTTCACACCGCCGATTTCCACGACATGGCCGGCAACAGATATCCCCAATTCCTTCAGAAGCTTCTTGGCTGCTGCTCCTGCTGCGACACGTACCGTTGTCTCACGCGCAGAAGAACGCTCGAGGACGTTGCGCAAATCGCGGTGGCCGTATTTGATTGCACCGTTCAAATCGGCGTGCCCCGGGCGCGGCCTTGAGATTTTCCTTTTCACATCCTGTTCCTCTTCTTCACTGATAGGCTCGGCGCCCATGACATGCGTCCAATGGGTCCAATCTTTATTTTCGACGGCAAGCGTAACGGGCGACCCGAGCGTCCGGCCGTGCCTGACACCGCTCAAGATACGGGCCTGGTCCTTTTCAATCTGCATCCGCCTTCCTCTCCCATAACCCTTTTGCCTCCGCTGCAATTCGTAATTTATATCTTCTTCGGCTAGCGGCATCAGCGAGGGCAATCCTTCAATAATGGCGGTCAACTGGGGGCCATGTGATTCTCCGGCTGTTATGTAACGCATACGACCAACTCCTTTTGCTTGTTTAATATGTACCGATATAGAAAAAAAGGCATCACTTTTTAAAAGTGAACCCTTTCTGGCATTGCTTTCCGATAAAAAAACGTATCTTCCGACTCCAATTGATAATGTCCCGGGTTAAAGATCTGCTCTGTACTGCCGACAAATAAAACACCGCCCGGCCTTAGCGCACTGCTGAATTTCCGGTACAGCTCATCTTTCGCATCCTCGGTAAAATAGATCATCACATTCCTGCAAACGATGAGATCAAAGCCTGAATCGAAGGAATCTGCCAGCAGATTATGCTTTTTAAAGGATATCGCCTGCTTTATAGTATCTCCAATTGTATATACGGACTCGTCCCTTGTAAAATATCTTTCCTTCAGTGGGTTCGGCATTTCCTGAAGCGACCTTTCCGGATATACGCCAAGGCGGGCACGCTGCAATGCGTTTTCATCAAGGTCAGTCGCAAGTATATCAAATTGATGCAGCCGCTGCAGGTTTGACAGCATAATAGCCAGTGTATACGGTTCTTCCCCTGTTGAACAGGCTGCACTCCATACTTTTAGCCTGTTTCCGTCCCGAATGAGCATCGGCAGGATTTTGTTCTCGAGGACCTCCCACCGTTTATAGTTCCTGTAAAACTCTGAAACATTGATCGTCATTCTGTCCAGGAACTCTTCAAACAGCGGAACATTCCTGTCAATCGCATCGAAAAACTCATCAAAAGATGCAAAGCCTTTTTTATCCCTGAGCGATGTCAGGCGCCTCTTCATCTGCGCTTCTTTATACAGCGACAAATCAATCCCGCTTTTTCTTTTCACTTTTTCAACAAACCTGCTGTAATCGTTTCCTGCCATCAGTCCGTCTCCCTTACATGAATGAAAAATGCTTTTCTAATATTTATCACACTTCCGGAAGATTATCCAGAACATTTTACATATTTATCGGAATTCCTTTTAGGCAGTTCCGATAAACAAAGGATAAAACGTCTCTCTCGATCTCCGCGGCCTGGACTCGCTTTCTGCACACGAACTGGATGCGGCAATCCTGCAATCCCCATGGCAAAAGAGATGCGGAGAGCCCTTGCTCAGCGGCGTACGCATAAGCAGGGCTGCACCAGGAAGGGCGCTTTTCCCCTTCATGGGGCGGCAATGCTTATGACGATAGCCGCTAGGGCTCGCAGCTGGACATTAATCTTACTTAAAAACTAAAAAAGGAATACTTTCTTACCTATTAAAGAAAACTCACCGATTGGCGAGCGTAAGGTGAAAACAGAGGAGCGGCGTTGAAGCTTCCTTGCTGATAAAATATACTTTCCTATACGAAAAAATGCCTTTCCATAACGGAAAGGCAAGGTTAAGCGGTTACAAATTATAAAATTAATAGATCCAGCTGTCGGAATTCTTTTTGTAGTCGATTTGTTCGTCCCCTTTGAAGAACAATCCGATTTCCCTTTCGGCACTCTCAGTTGAATCAGAGCCGTGAATCACATTCTTGCCTACTGTAAGTCCGAAATCACCGCGGATCGTTCCAGGAAGAGCTTCCGCCGGGTTTGTTTTCCCCATCATCTGGCGGGCAGTAGAGATGACATTCTCGCCTTGCCATACCATTGCAAAAACCGGACCGGATGTGATAAATTCAACCAGTTCAGGGAAGAACGGACGCTCTTTATGCTCACCATAATGTTCTTCTGCAAGCTCCTGGGAAATCTGCATCAGTTTGGCACCGGCAAGCTGAAACCCTTTTTTCTCAAAACGGCAGACAATTTCACCGACCAGGTTGCGCTGGACGCCGTCAGGTTTTACCATTACAAATGTTTTTTCCATGATTTTCTCTCCTATCCTTTTAAAAACTATGTAAAGAAAGGGTTTTCCCATGGGTTAAACCCTTGTAGATTTTATCAAATTTTCTCAACATTATCAAACTTGAACAGATGCAACCGGTCTAATACTTGCGTTTCCCAATAAATTCAGCTATCTTTCTGAGCGTTTGATTGGCCCTGTTCTCAGGCAGCAGCTCAAGGGCTTCATATGCATTGGCAAGGTACCGGTCACTGATTTCCCGCGCGTATTCAATGCCTCCGGAAGACCTGATCAGGGAGAGGACATGATCAAGATCATATGATGCCGGGTCGGGCCCCACTTTAAGCAGTTCAGCGCGGATCCTGTCATCTTGCCTTGCATATAGGGCCGGAAGGGTGATATTTCCCTGCCTAAGATCCCCGCCTGCAGGCTTACCGAGCTCTTTTTCAGTCCCGGTGAAATCCAAAATGTCATCGGTAATCTGAAATGCCATTCCGACATTGTATCCATACTGATACAACAGCCTTTGCTCCTGCTTCGATACATCGGCAGCGACAGCGCCCAGCTCACAGCTGACCGCAATTAGTAAAGCCGTCTTCCGTTTGATACGGCGCAAATAATTTCGCAAGTTTTGATTCCAGTTATACTGGTCGCGGATTTGCTCTATTTCACCGATACAGACTTCCACAATCGTCTTAGATAAAATCTGGTGCGCTTCAGGTTTGTTTAGCTCTGTCATCATTTCAAGGGATCTGGCAAATATGTAATCACCTGTATACATCGCAATCCGGTTATCTCATTTTGACTTTATCGTCAACTTGCCTCTTCTAAGTTCCGCATCGTCCACAACATCATCATGGACGAGGGAAGCCATGTGAATGAGCTCCAGGGAAACCGCGACTTTTTTCATCGTCTCGATATCGTAATCGCCGAACTTCCCTGAAAGCAAAACAAAAGCAGGCCGGATCCGTTTTCCGCCTGCACTCAATAAATGCTCAGATGCTTCACGGAGGAGGGGATGCCGCGCCTGGATAGTTTGATACAGCTCTTTTTCAATGGCATCTAAATCTGAATTAAGATAAGCATATAACATTTTTAATTTCATCTGGAATCACCTAAAATCCGTCCAATACGATTTTTCAGAAGAATACCGGCAGAATCCGGCACTCCTCTTCACCATTCAGCCAGTGACACCCTTATCGGATGCCCTTTGCAGTATATACATAAATAGAAAGGGCGGTCCGGTCCGCTGTCACGCCTTCGGTTTATAGCCGAGGTGCATTGCGGCTACGCCGCCTGTATATTGTTTCACTTCCACATTCACAAATCCGGATTCCTTGAACATCTCCGCCAGCTTGCGGCTGTCGGGAAATTCACTCGCTGACTCCTGCAGCCACGAATACTCCTGATAGCTTTTGGCCAGCAATTTACCCATGACCGGCATGACCTTCTTAAAATAAAAATAGTAAAATTGCTTGAATACCGGCATTGTCGGCTGGGACGTCTCCAGGCAAACCGCCTTTCCGCCAGGCTTCAGAACACGGTGCATTTCTTTCAGGACCTGCATATAGTCCGGCACATTACGCAAACCGAAACCGATTGTTACATAGTCAAAGCTGTTATCTTCAAAAGGGAGGCTCATCGCGTTACCGTGAATCAGGGAGACATTATCCATGTCCATACCCTTAAGCTTTTCTTTTCCGATCTTCAGCATGTTTTCACTGAAATCGAGACCGACCACCTCGCCGTTCGGCCCGACTTCTTCACCCATTGCGATGGACCAGTCCCCTGTACCGCAGCAGAGGTCGAGGCTTTTTGCGCCATTTTTGACACCCATTCGTTTCATTGTATCTTTACGCCAGGCCTTGTGGCGGTTAAAACTGATCACAGAATTCATGCTGTCATAGTTTTCATAAATTTTTTCGAACACTTGATGAACACGTTCTTCTTTTGACTGTGCCATGGCTACCCTTCTTCCGCAACTTTTTCCAGCCCGGTTTCAAGCTCTACCAGGCGCTTTCGTACATAATGATACAACTCTCCTTCAGCAGGAACTGCAGCAAGGAGCCTTTCTTTGCTGTCTTCTATAAGATGACCGGCAATCCCTTCCAGTTCGGCCCTTTCACTGGCCGTTTGCATGTCTGGCCCCGGCATGCCGAGGATGCTTGAAAGTGCGGCAAAAAACGGTGAAAAGGAACGTTCGGCAAGAAGCTGCATTTCCTGCTGGGCGCGCTTGATAAAGAAAAATTCGCCCGCCGCCTCTTTCAACCCTGGCAAATCGAGAAAATCTGCTGTGTTCTGCAGAAGCCGCGCTTCAATAGCCCTGACGCCCGCCAGTAAATCCCTGATTGTGGAGGCATCACGCCTGTACAGAAGTATTTTTGCTTCATTCATTTCTTTAATGGCGCCTGCCAGCCGGTTGATCATGGATATATCATTCATTTGTGCGAGCAGGTGGTAATAAAGCCCGCTGTAATAATCACCGGCAAGGACGGTGAGCTGACGGGTGCGGGTTTTATCACTGCTGTTTTTGACAGTGCCGGTCTGAACGGCTTCGTGCGTATCAAGTGCAACCTGAACAAGCATGGTAGGTATTATATATGACCGGCTTTCTTCTTTGCTGAAAGCCGTGTCCCTGTACATATAATAGAGAAGATGTAATTTATCCACATCCACTACAGGCTCGGTGATGAACTTCATAAGATAGGGATGCTTAATCTTGTCAAAGAGGTCGCCTTTAAGTTCCTGGATGTCCCTTTCCCGTTTTTTGAATGCCTGCACAATCATCATCCTTGTCTCTTCTTGTTTGGATTAATCGTTGACTTCTGTATCCATTTCGCCGTGGCTGGTCTGAACGACCGCGCGGCCGCGGATCTTGACGGCTGATGTATGCTCTGTGAATTGGGCGATCATCACTTCACCTTTGTCCAGCTTTTCGGTATGGTGGAATCTCGTGTCCGAGCCCCGGGTCAATCCGATTACATTCACGCCGTCCTCTTTCGCCTTCACGACAAAAAAATCGGTTTTGTCTTCCTGTTTCATACATGCAGCCCCCTTAACTATACATATTTAAATATCTCGTAACTACAATAAATTGTCAACGTTTTGCGAACTGGAAACAGGTTTGCCGGCTTACTCTTTAATAAGGGATAAAACTTCCGCTCTTGCAGCCGGATCATGCTCAAAAATACCTCTGACTGCAGAAGTTACGGTTTTTGAACCCGGCTTCTTGACACCGCGCATGGTCATGCACATATGTTCAGCTTCAACTACAACCATGACACCATGCGGCTGAAGCTTTTCGACAATGGTGTTTGCGATCGTGGAAGTGATTCTTTCCTGGAGCTGTGGACGTTTCGCAACCGCCTCAACGGCACGAGCCAATTTTGAAAGCCCTGTCACTTTACCGCCTTTTGGAATATAGGCGACGTGTGCGTTGCCGAAAAACGGAACAAGATGATGCTCGCACATTGAGTAAAACGGAATATCTTTCACAAGCACTAGTTCTTCATGGTCTTCACTGAAGATCGTGGCAAAATGCTCAGAAGGATCCTGGTTCAGTCCTTCGAAGACCTCTCCATACATTCTCGCCACCCGTTTTGGTGTATCAAGCAGCCCTTCACGGTTCGGGTCTTCTCCAATCGCTTCCAGGATCAACCTGACTGCTTCTTCAATCTGTTTATGATTAACATTTGACATGCTCTTTTTCCCCCGCTCTCAAAGAATGTCTCCAAAAGTCGACAAGATGATTCTAGCACAGGGCCAACGATTGGTAAAGTTGGCGTATGTCCCGACACGGCTTGATCCGCTTTCGTGATAAATCCCGCCCCTATGGAACAAAAACACTGTATGTGCACCTTCTTCCTGTCCTGTTGTGTGAAACAGCAGATTAAAAGGCTGTTTCGTCACCATTGTTGCTATTTCAAAAAGAGGGGGGGAATTCTGCTGCGGGTACTCGCTCTTTTCACTTTTAAAGGATGTGCCGGTCTATCGCTGCACTTACACGGCAGCTCAGCATAGGTGCCTTCTAATTATTTGAGCCCCGCCATAGCCGTCACTTCGGCAGGATGTCACCTGCTCCCTGATTCCGCAGCACCCTCGCCCGATCGCACCTTTAAGCTGTTTAGTGAAGAAAACCTCCGATTGGAAAGCCTTTAGGCGATGACAGAGGGGCAGCTGCACTTAATCGATATTCTTAAAAAATGGCCCCTGCGTTGAAATACTTCCTCGCTCATGATGCGGCAAGCAAGGGCAAGGAAGCCGCTGGTGCCTGGAGCTGGATGACTCCCTTCTCGCTTTTTATCCAGAACGCAATTATTTTATAATTTCCTTAACAGTAAAAAAGGCTGCACACAGTGTGCAGCCTTTTCAGCCCTTTTATGTATTATTTTACAGCATCCTTAAGGGCTTTGCCCGGTTTGAACGCCGGTACCTTGCTGGCTGGAATTTCGATTTCTTCACCAGTTTGAGGGTTGCGTCCTTTACGGGAAGCACGTTCACGAACTTCGAAGTTACCGAAACCGATCAATTGTACTTTGTCGCCTTTTTGCAAAGTTCCAGTGATGGCATCGAAAACTGCATCTACAGCCTTCGTAGCATCCTTTTTGGAAAGTTCTCCTTGCTCAGCTACTGTGTTGATCAAATCTGTCTTGTTCATGCCAATTCACCTCCTCCCAATTAAGTTGAGGTTATTCCATTCTGTTCACTTTTCAAGAAAAAGCTTTAAAACTGTGCAGGCTAAATGCTGACAAGCCTTATAATAAACGAGAATAAAAGGAAATTCAATAACTTTCAACAATATTCACCGTTTTTCTAAAAAAAATTTCCAGCATTGCCGCACATTACGTATAAAACATATCACAACAGCGGAAGCCTTTGCAATAGCTAAATCAGCGGTTATCAAAGGAATGGTGCGTTTTTTTACATATTTGCCAATAATTTCTCTTTTTACACATTATTCTCGAAATTTCTGCATAAAATGCTTCTCCCCGCATTTAGCATCACGTTCCCTCTGATACGCGCCTGATGAAATCCGCAGAGTCGACCGTGCAGCATTTAGGAGAAATAAAGGCCCTCTGTGAAAAAAAGCAGTTCCGATACTATCGAGAAAATGTAACATAACAGTTTAATATCATACTACAACATAGAAAATTAAGCACCACATGTAACGGTTATTGTATTGAAAAGGACACTCTGTTACCGAAAAAATCTGGTTTGTTGAAATTCAAACGATAATCTTTCAATTCAATAGTATTCTTATTAGGCACTTATTCTAAGATAGTTGGCATTGTTTTTTCTTGAATATCCGAAAAAACAAGGGTATGGCAGGAGGGACCCCATTATCACAGCTATTCAGTATATCTTTTGCCAATAGGAATATACAAACTTAGTGGATTGAAGCAAAAATCATGAGACACCTCGGAAATGCTCTGTATTTCCTTCTTGAGATAATGATTCGAAGAAGCCCATCCAGCCCTGGATTTACACCTTGACTTTTTCAATATTGACATCAACATAGAAAATAACACGCAGCTGTTGTCAACGTGTTATATTGGTTGCGTATTTACTATGTTTCATCTATTTAAACCTAATAATCGCTGATGTATAGAAATAAGGAAAGACCAAATCATAGGCGATTTGGTCAGTTTATTCGGATGCTTATTCTCTATCGAAACGGAACCACTTACTGTGAAAAGGAATCTTCTCTATTTAAAGTATGATCGCGATCAAGCCTCCGGATCCTTCATTGATGATTCGTTCAAGAGTTTCTTTCAACTTATAGCGCGCATTTTCCGGCATGAGCGATAACTTCGCCTGAATGCCTTCCCTCACAATTGAGCTCAGAGAACGGCCGAAAATATCGGAGCTCCAGATGGAAAGCGGGTCATCTTCAAAGTCCTGCATCAAATAGCGTACAAGCTCTTCACTCTGCTTCTCGGTGCCAATAATCGGCGCAAATTCCGATTCCACATCCACTTTAATCATATGAATGGACGGCGCGACCGCTTTCAAGCGGACTCCGAACCTTGAACCCTGGCGGATGATCTCAGGTTCATCGAGGCTCATGTCAGAAAGGGCTGGAGCGGCAATGCCATAGCCTGTTTGCTTTACCATCTTCAATGCGTCGGCAACCTGGTCATATTCCGACTTGGCATGAGACAAATCCTGCATGATTTCAAGCAAGTGGTCTTTTCCGCGGATCTCGACACCGACCACTTCTTTCAATATCTGATCATAAAGGTCATCAGGTGCATAAAGGTCGATTTCTGCTATGCCCTGCCCCATTTCGATGCCGGCGAGACCAGCTCTGTCGATGAACTCATACTCATTGAACTGGCCAACTACAAAGTCGACATCGCGGAGCCGTTTAATATCCTTGACCGTATCCTGGACCGCTTCCTGATAACTTTGCCTGAGCCAGTGATCCTCTTTCAGAACCATTACCCAGCTCGGCAGATTGACATTCACCTCAAGTACAGGGAATTCATAAAGCGCTTCCCGCAGAACATTATTCACATCCTGTTCCCTCATCGATTCAATGCTCATCGCAAGAACCGGGATGTCATACTTTTCGTTCAGCTTCTGACGGAGTGCCTCAGTATCCGGATGATGGGGCTGGACAGTATTAACGACCATAATGAACGGCTTTCCAACCTCTTTCAATTCTTCAATGACCCGCTCTTCCGCCTGTAAATAGTCGCTTCTCGGTATCTCGCCGATCGTGCCGTCAGTTGTGATGACAACACCGATCGTCGAATGTTCCTGAATAACTTTTCGGGTTCCGATTTCCGCCGCTTCATGGAACGGAATCGGTTCTTCGTACCATGGGGTATTGATCATTCTAGGCCCATTTTCATCTTCATAGCCCTTTGCTCCCGGCACGGTATACCCGACACAATCGACAAGGCGCACCCGCACCTCCAGCCCTTCGTCTACATCCAGTGACACTGCCTGATTTGGGACGAATTTCGGTTCTGTCGTCATGATCGTCCGCCCGGCAGCTGATTGAGGCAGCTCATCCTGGGTCCTCGCCCTGTCTGATTCACTTTCGATATTTGGCAGAACGACAAGCTCCATGAACTTCTTAATGAATGTTGATTTGCCTGTCCGGACGGCTCCCACGACACCGAGATATATATCTCCGTCCGTTCGTTCCGCAATATCTTTAAAAATATCTACCTTTTCCATGTGATCCCTCCCGGTCCGAAATTAGGGATTTATAAATCCAAGGCCACAGCTAATCTAAGACATTATATATCTATGACGTTGTCCTACTCTCTTATGACTGAATTTTTAATGAAAATAGAACATGCCGGCACCTACTGTATTTTATTTCAGGATCCGCCTATTATGACAAAAAAAGAAAATGACCAGAAGAAACAAAGCAGATTCGTTAATCTGGCGAAACACCTGATATCACATAGCGAGTTATTTGCAGCCTGCAAAATAGCATTGCTGTCATATATGTTGTCGTGGCGCTAATCGGGGCCGGGCATTCATCCTGTTGTTGTTTATTGTATTAATAGGAGGGTGTTATGGCAAAGAGGTTATATTTTATAAGTGTCTTGAGTATTGTGTTGTCAATTAAAGAGGAAGATTTTCAAAAGAAGAACTGGATTGTGGTCCTTTGGCTGATGGGGAGGCTTTTTTCGGACACGCATAACTCTATTCGTGACCTTTTTGCCGATGTGCGGGCTTGTTTGTTCACGCCTATTTATCTGAATGTAAGATGTAAAAGGATACTTCGATAAAATTATCCCTATTCATAATAAAAAACGCCTGGATTATTTACCAGGCGTTTGTAGTGTAACTTATGTTTATAAAATGCAAGTTATGTGTCATTAGTGGTGCTCTTAAATTGCTTTTTCGCTTATTCTCCACGTCTTAAGCTCTTACCGGATGAACGGGTCCCCCTACTTATGTTTATCAGCGTTCCCGGCATCTTCTGTCAGAAAAACCGGCTCCCCGTCTTTAATGGTATATGGAACCGAAAAAGCAGGGACAAACGGACTATCTTCCACCAGTATGCTTCTGATATCGTCCCCATACTCGAAATCGTATTCCCCGGATTGAAGCTTCCTGTTCAGGTCAATCCGATAATCAACGAATACTTCACCTTTGTTATCAATAATCAGCGGCAGGAAACTGTCCGAAAATGGGCTTGGCACCTTTGGAGGACTGCTGTATCCCAGTTTTTCATAATCCAGCGTATAACGGCCGTTGGCAAGTACTTCGCTGAACGGCGGATAGCCGTGCTTTTTCCGGTGCAAATTGAGATTGACCTTAAGCTCCCGTATATATTCCGCGGTCTGTAAATCTATGAGCTTCACTTCAGGATCTGTCTCAACATTTATCAACACGTATTGATAAATGCCTCCGCTTTCAAAAGAATTACCGGGTGCGTCCTGCATATAGGCAGGAATAAGCTTGTTGAAGTCAATCGGATACTTCCGGTACACCGGAGTCGACATGTCCCTTGTTTTAATTGGAAGAAGGCCGTTCTCCGTTTCCCTGTATTGATCCACCGCCTTTTGCACCGCTGCCAGCTGGTCCTCATACGGAACCCGGTTTCCTGCACGTTCTTCTTCGGGATAAAGACATCCGCTTAACATCGCTGTAGATAACAACATTATCAGTAAAAGTGCAAATCTCATCATGCTACCATCCTTCTATTCAGGCACCGGTCCGCTGAAGACGACAAAAATCATGACAATCCCAGCTAAAAAGACCAGCACATATGCTATAAATGATACAACAAATCGGAATACCCCTTTTAGTTTAGTCCTGCTGATAAGTATCAGCACAACGGATATGAACATGGCGAATATTGCGCCGAGTGAAAACCACATCTTCAGTAATGCAATTGACATTAACCTCTTCCTTTCATCCCACACATCCCTTAAGTACGGGTTAAATTATAGCACATTTTTTTCTATGCAGGAAAAATGAAATGTGCCAGGCTCCGTTTGGCCGCTTACATTATAAGCGGACACGCCCGCGAGAAGGTGGTTTTTCTGTAGCGGCACGGCTTATGGCGAGGGCATGCTAGACCTGGAACCTGACAATGGAGATACGGAGAAGGGCGTGTTGCACGATTACATACGAGATATGCGAGCTCGGAAAGGGCATTTTCATGAGATGTCACCCGCTGGATCTTTCACATAAAATGCGAGGTCCGGGTTGACGTTGACGAATTGATAAGATCCTCAGGCAGTAACGTGAAGGAGGTGAAAAAGTGCTGAATACCGCACGGCAATCATGCCGGTGACTATCCGGTCCTGTTTTCTAAATATAATCCGGTATTGATAATGATCGCAGTATTGTTATCAGTTATAGCGGTGTAACTGTTGTTAACGAGAGGGTAAAATTAAAGGTAAAGGAGGAGGTCTGATGAGTATAAATTATCGAAACGAAAGAACCGAAGGAGTTTTAGCGCTTGAGATCTTGAACAAGAGAGCGCACCTAACTGCCTCCAATTAGGAGAAAAACACAAGGTAACGTACTGAACCTACATTCAGTGCTGTTAATCAGCTGAATGAACAAAATACAGGCACTGAACCAAAATTCAGTACCTCTAATTAGCCAAAACTCACAAGTAAACGCACTGAACCTCCATTCAGTGCTGTTAATCAGCTGAATGTACAAAGTACAGGCACTGAACCAAAATTCAGTACCTCTAATTAGCCAAAACCCGCAAGTAAACGCACTGAACCTCCATTCAGTGCTGTTAATCCGCTGAATGTACAAAATACAGGCACTGAACCAAAATTCAGTACCTCTAATTAGCCAAAACCCGCAAGTAAACGCACTGAACCTCCATTCAGTGCTGTTAATCCGCTTAATGAACAAAATACAGGCACTGAACCAAAATTCAGTACCTCTAATTAGCTAAAACCCGCAAGTAAACGCACTGAACCTCCATTCAGTGCTGTTAATCAGCTGAATGAACAAAATACAGGCACTGAACCACAAAACCAGTTATAAGAAGCACAAAGATTGGCATGTCTACTCTCCGGCTTCAAAACTGGTTTTTTGCCCCTGCATTTAACTGCCGCAAAAAACTTCCAGTTTATCACTGCACAGAAAAAGACTGAAGCAAGAGGGCGGTCTTGCTCCAGTCTAGTTGACTAACGATTCCCTTGACATTCATAGCCTTTCACTCTAACTTATGCATTCCTTTTCTGATTGCCTCTTCATTAGCCCATTTTATTATCATTGTTATCCTGATTTACCATTTGGCTAAGCGAGCCAAAGTTCAGGGGCATATTCTTTTGTGTTACCGCCTTGACGATTTCGTCTTCCTTTTCTTTTGTGACCGGCATTCCTGTCAGTGCAGAAAGCTGGCGGACAAGCTGGCGAATGGTTTGGTCATCGTTGAAATCTGCGTTTTTTACTGAATCAGCGATCTGGAAAATATCCTGCTGTTTCACGTTAGCCTTATTTTCAATAAAGTCGAAGAAATTTCCGTTATTCTGCTGCACCGTCCTACGTCCTCCTCTTTGTAATGTTCAAAGATAGTGTATGAACGGACGGCAGAATTGGTGAATACACCCAGATCTTACTTTATTATCTCTCCATACATTGCCGATAAATCCTCCATCTCGTGGGTGCGCATCCGTGTCATCAATCCGTCGACTGCTTCTTTCGGATCCATTGCATCAAACAGCACATGATAGAGCGCATCTGTTATCGGCATTTTCACGTCATATTCCCGTGCCATCTCATATACGGCTTTCGTCGTTCTGACGCCTTCTACGACCATCCCCATGCCTGACAGCACTTCATCAAGGGACTTACCCTTTCCAATCAGATTTCCGGCCCGCCAATTGCGGCTATGCTGGCTCGTTCCGGTTACGATCAAGTCCCCGATTCCGGCCAGTCCTGAAAACGTGATTGGATTTGCTCCCAATTTTGTCCCCAAACGGGCGATTTCAGCCAGCCCCCTGGTGATTAGTGCCGCTTTCGCATTATCCCCGTAACCGAGTCCGTCAGAGATGCCGGCGCCGAGCGCAATGATATTTTTCAATGCCCCCCCAATTTCAACACCGATGATGTCAGGATTGGTATACACCCGCAAATGCTGGTTGATGAACAAGTCCTGCACTTTTTCAGCCTCTTTTAAATTTTTGGAAGAGACGGTAACAGTTGTCGGCTGCCTGCGGCTCACTTCTTCGGCATGGCTTGGGCCAGATAGGACAACCACACCGGAGCGCAGCTTTTCCGGCAGCTCCTGTTCGATTACTTCTGAAACCCTGAGGAAGGTGCCTGGTTCGATGCCTTTACTTACATGGACGATTGTTTTTGGGCCGTCAAGCGTGTTTTTCAATTTGCCGGCCACTTCCCTCATCGCTTTCGTAGGCACTGCAAGAACGATATAGTCAGCACCGAGAACCGCTTCTTTCATATCCTCAAACGCTTCAATATTCTCAGGAAGTTCAATGCCCGGCAAATATTTTTCGTTGGTATGATTTTCGTTTATTTCACGAACCTGTTCACTTCTGTGTGACCAAAGCCTGACGTCATGGCCGTTATCTGCAAGCACCATTGCAAGAGCAGTCCCCCAGCTTCCTGCTCCGAGTATCGCCGCTTTTTCCATTTTTACCACTCCAAATCTTATTATTTTCTTGCCCTTGCGAAAATTTTGATTGGCGTGCCAATAAATCCGAACGCTTCCCGGATTCTGTTTTCGAGAAAGCGCCGGTAGGAAAAGTGCATAAGCTCCGGATCATTTACAAAAACGACAAATGAGGGCGGCTTCACCGAAACCTGGGTACTGTAATAAATTTTCAGCCTTCTGCCGTTTTCAGTAGGTGTCGGATTCATTGCAACAGCATCCATGACCACTTCGTTCAATATATTGGTCTGCACGCGCAGCGCATGATTTTCTGCAGCGAGATCGATCATCGGCAGCAGGGTCTGTACACGCTTTTTCGTCTTTGCCGACAGAAATACGATTGGTGCATAATCAAGGAATTGGAAATGATCACGGATTTTTTGTTCGAAATTCCGCATCGTTTTGTCGTCCTTCTCTACTGCATCCCATTTGTTCACGACAATGACGACGGCCCGGCCGGCTTCATGAGCATAACCGGCAATCTTTTTATCCTGCTCGATGATCCCTTCTTCTCCGTCTATGACGACAAGTACGACATCAGATCGCTCAATTGCTTTCAACGCACGCAAAACGCTGTATTTTTCAGTGCTTTCGTAAACTTTGCCGCGTTTCCGCATTCCCGCGGTATCAATGATGACATATTCATTGTCTTCTTTTTCAAACGTCGTATCGATTGCATCTCTGGTCGTCCCCGGTATATTGCTTACAATCACACGCTCTTCTCCGAGGATGGCATTGACTAGCGATGACTTGCCGACATTAGGGCGCCCGATCAGGGAAAACTTAATGGCGTGCTCATCAAGGCCATCCTCCTCTTCACCGGGAAAATGAGAGATGACAGCATCGAGAAGGTCACCAAGCCCGGTGCCGTGCGATCCTGAAATCGGATAAGGCTCCCCGAAACCAAGGGAAAAAAATTCGTAAACTTCAGCCCGCATTTCCGGGTTGTCCATCTTATTGACAGCCAGGACGACCGGCTTTTCCGATTTAAACAAGAGGGTAGCCACTTCTTCATCGGCGGCCGTAATCCCTTCTCGTCCATTCACCAAGAAAATGATGACATCCGCTTCCTCAATTGCAATGTCAGCCTGCTGGCGCATCTGTACGAGGAGAGGTTCATCGCCGATTTCTATGCCGCCTGTATCAATCAGATTGAAATCTCTGTTCAGCCATTCGGCTTTACTGTATATGCGGTCGCGGGTAACACCCGGTATATCTTCCACAATGGAGATCCGCTCTCCCACAACTCTGTTGAAAATGGTCGATTTTCCCACATTGGGTCTTCCGACAATGGCTACGACTGGTTTTGGCATCAAGACCATTCCTTTCACTATGTATTCGGACGATATACATAACTATTCCCGAATAAACTTCTTTAAAAGCAAAGAAAACCCTTCTTTGCCAAGAAGGGATTCACATCCAAATTATCATAACAGAAAAAAGGCGCCGGCACAATTTACTGCCGTCAATGCTTTACAATGACGTACATCTCTTCGCCAAGTCCATGTGCGATCCCATCGAGTATAGCTTCCAGGTTGCCTGCCACAAATTCCATTTCTTCTTTCGTTTCACAGATGAACGACGCAGTCCCTCCGGAAACTTTATTAGGATTGGTTGTAATAACGGCTAATATATATTTTTCTAAATTCACTTCAGCTTACGCCCCTTTTTGTTCGCTTTTGACTCAGTGGGCATCCGGATGGCATTTTCGAGAATCGGCACAGCCCCGAGTATGCTGATGGCCTTTTCCACATCTTTTGCCTGCGGCAGGATGAAAATTCCAATCCTCCCATCATCCAAATCTCGTTTGATCAGCGGCACAAGTGCCGGGGTCCCCGAATCCCTGTATACGCCTAATGACACAGAGATATCATGCAGAATCGCCTGGCGCTGGCCAAGGTTGGCGATCGTTGACCGCACATCGAAATTTTTCGGCTTCATAATGAAACCGAGTCCATTTTCGATGATTTCTTGCTGGCGTGCCGGCAGACCAATGTTCATGATATAAATATCATCAACATACAGTCCTGCTCCTTCAAATGTCAGGGGTGCCTGTTCAATCTCTACAATATCCCTCATTTTGCCTCCGCTCATCATTTTATTGGTAATGTAAAAACTTATCGCCGCGGCAGCAAGGCCAGCCCATATGTTAAATGCAAGATAAAAAAGCGTCGTCAAAAACGAAGTGAAGATGACAAGATAGTTACGTCCTTCAAACGCAATGGCAATGCCCTCAATATAAGCCTCTCCCCGGGGGACAAGCTCATACCCGTCCAGGCCGGTAAGTGTATTCCGCTCCATATTCCTCACTTCACGGAATTGGCTTGCAGCCAGTGCCAAAAAAGTTATGGCCGTGAATTCCTGCTCCATGATTGCAGGCACTGCAACTGTCCCCAGGCCCGCCGCAATGAATCCAAGGGCTACATGGATAATTTTTCCGTGCAAATATGTAGGATACTGGCGATAATCTGTCTTAAGCATATAGATTCTAGTAGCTGTGCCGATTATAACGCCCAATAATATTGGATATGTATACTCATTCATATTTTCCCCTGCCTTTGTCTGTTATATTTTTGCAAGGACTGTTCAAAAAATGCGGCTGCAGATTCGAAAACTGACAACGTTATGATGACTGCTAAGCCAATTGCCGCCAAATCAAGAAACCCCAGTGTGCCGGGAATGTATTGCAATCCCATTCGTCCAAGCTGAAGTTCATAAATCATCTCGGCCTGTGCAGCTGAGATGGAAAAAGCAGCAGCTCTTATTAAAGGCGCTCGCAGGAAAAAGAAAGGAATCATACTACCGGCAACTGCAGGAATCAGCGATTCATTTAATAATATGATTGCAGGATCGACTAGCTGAAGAAACCGGATTGCTGCCATCAGAAGTGTAGAAACCATTGCTGCCGCAAAAAGCCGGGTGCGCTCCTGTGGTGAGGAAGCAGCTGTCCCTACAGAAATCAGAAGCAGTACAGCCGCGGCTGCATTGATTTCCCTTCCGCCGATTGTTATTTCGCTCCCGCTGGCTGCCAGCACAAACAGGACTGCTGCACTCATTAACCGGCTCGAGGCACCCTGTTTCATAAAAAAGGCCGCGATAATCCAGAACATCCAAAAAAACCAGTAGAAAAAGATGCCTTCCAACTTAATTCACCACCCTATAGTTTCCATTATGGTGCAGATTATGTAAGTTTAACCCTGCCAGGGAACAGCTTTGCATAAAAAAGGCCTAACGACTGGAAGCTATAGGTGAAGGAGGGATATTGACATGGGACAGGACCGCCAGGAGAAAAAATTAAAAAAGGCACGCCGGGTTGAATCAGACAGGGATCAGCAGCAATCATACAAAGGCGCAGCCAGAATGGAAGGCCCCGACGAAGCCAGATCCCGCAACGGGCAATAGCAAAGGGGAGGCCGCCCGCTTTGCAGTATATACATAAGCGGGCACACCCGAAGGAAGGGGACTTTTCCTTCCGGTAAGGGTTGCCGCTTATGACGTTAGCCGCTGACGGACGGAGCTGGACACTAAGATACGCAGCGGGCAGCCGCTTTCCAGCCTTTCCGTAGGCGGGAATGCATCAGGCAGGTCGTTCTCCCCTTCCTGTTGCTGCAACACTTTTGCTGAATTAAAGATGGTGAATTTATAGGCACGGAAGGCGGCTTTCCGTGCCTTCATTTCATTCATTCACCTTAATGGAGACACTGAATTTCGTTTCAATGCCTATAATTGCGGTTTCTCCACTCTTATGGGCACGGAAGAAAAATCCCACCCCTTTTCTTGGCCGCCACTTCCCTAACCGAACTTACACATAATAAGAATCTTTTTATAATCCGGCAGCAGGGACGGAATTTTGTCTATTTACATAATAGAATTGATTTCAAACAAGACAATCGACTCAAACAATTTATAGGTATCCCCAGGCTTCGGGCAGAAAAACGCTCCCAATATCCGATAGGTACGATATTTTTGGAAGGGAGCAGCTTAACTCACCCGGGTGCCAAGCTCCTCTGTTCTCTGCATCCGGGAATCGTTTCCTTAGTACGTATTTGAACCGCCCTTTTCTGCTTCCGTCTTTTCTAAAAATCCAAAACAAAAAACGGATTCCAGAATCTGGAACCCGTTTTTGATTCAATTTATGATCTGAGGCTGAACTTTCTTGTATCAACCCCTCGTTCGTTAAGCCATTCCCTTGTTTCACCTAATATGACCACAGGTGCATTCTTCAGTGATTTGATGTCCTCCGTGCCAAGAGCGGCCATGATAAGTTTGAATTCCTCTAGGAAAAACTCCACCGTTTTATTCAGCTCTGCTTCTCCTTCTTCCACTAGAATCGATAAGAAGTGGCCGGCCACACCGGCTGCTGAAGCGCCAAGGGAGATAGCTTTAGCCGCCTGGAGAGGGGTGGAAATCCCGCCAGAACCGATAATGCCGAGACCTGATACGGTCCCCGCTTCGACAATCGAGACAGGGGTAGGAATACCCCAGTCTTCAAATGCCTGAAGCGGCTGTAAACGCCGTTTATTTTCGACCCTGGCAAAGTTCGTGCCGCCGCTTCCTCCGATATCAATAATGGATACACCAGCATTTTTCAATGCCTTAGCGGTTTCCCGCCCCATACCGAAACCGACCTCTTTCACAATTACCGGTACAGAGATGCCGCGGGCGATTTTCTCAATGCTGGACATCCACCCGGAAAAAGACCGGTCGCCTTCCGGCATGACAAGCTCCTGTACCGTATTGGCGTGCAGCTGCAAGGCATCGGCTTCAAGCATTTCAACTGCAAGCATCGCCTGATCATAGGATGCTTCGCACCCTAAATTAGCAAAAACGAGACCATCGGGATTCTCGCGGCGGACCGCTTTAAATGTCGGTGTCTGGGCGGGGTCTTTCAACGCCGACATTTGCGACCCGACGGCTATCGGCAACCCATACCTTCTTGCGGTCCTTGCCAGCATTCCGTTCAATTCTTCCGTTTTTCTGCCGCCGCCGCCTGTCATCGCATTCACAATAATGGGCGAACTTAAAGTAAGTTCGCCCACATTTGTTCGTAATTCAACTTTGTTTACGTCTGATTCAGGGAGGCTGCGGTGTACAAAACGGATATCCTCAAAACTTGGTGAAACCGGGTTTCTCGTTTCGAGGGCATATTTGATATGCTCCAGTTTCCGTTTCGATCTGCTCAAAAAAATCACCGCAATTCGCTTATTTTAGCTTCTTCAGCTGGTCCCCGATCATGTCGCCCAGCGAAAAGCCGGTTGATGGTTCATCGTTTTGGAAATCATTGTTATATTCATCTTCTTGCGGCTCATCATCCAGCAAGTCGCGGATGCTTAAAGAGATCCGCTTTTCAGCAGGATTCACATCAAGGACTTTCACCTGGACCTGCTGTCCTTCTTCAAGGACTTCCTGAGGTGTGCCGATGTGACGGTTTGCGATCTGGGAAATATGCACCAAACCTTCGACGCCCGGTTTCACTTCAACGAAAGCACCGAACGAAACAAGACGCTTGACTGTTCCATCAAGTACGTCACCCGCTTTGATTTCTTCGCCGACAGTTTCCCAAGGGCCTGGCTGTGCTTCTTTCATTGACAGCGAAATACGCTCGTTTTCCGGGTCGACAGAAAGCACCTTAACGCGCACTTGCTGACCTTCTTCCACGACATCTGCAGGCTTTTCCACGTGATGGTGAGCCATCTGGGAAATATGGACAAGCCCGTCGATTCCGCCGATGTCAACGAATGCACCAAAATCGGTAAGGCGCTGGACAGTGCCTTCGATAACCTGCCCTTCTTCAAGGTCATGGAGCGTTTGTTTCTTTTTATTTTCAATTTCCTCATCAAGCACAGCGCGATGAGAAAGGATCACGCGATTTTTTTCACGATCAAGTTCCACCACTTTAAGGGTAAGGGTTTTTCCTTTGTAATCAGAAAAATCCTCAACGAAATGGCGCTCAACCAGTGAGGCAGGAATGAAACCGCGCACTCCAAGGTCCACTACAAGTCCGCCTTTGACGACATCCTTGACTTCGGCCTCAAATACCTCTCCTGTTTCATACTTTTGGTTTAAGTCTTCCCATGCCGAATCGGCTTCCACCGCTTTTTTGGACAGAACGATTTCCTCATCGCTCAAGCGGATCACCTTCAGTTTCAGTTCTTCGCCTTCTGATACGATATCAGAGGCTTTTTCCACATGCAGGCTGGAAAGTTCGCTGATCGGTACGATGCCGTCAACTTTGTAGCCGACATCCACCAATACTTGCTTGTCTTCGACCTTTGATACTTTACCGGTGACAATGTCACCCTGTTCAAAGGACTTCATTTCAGATACCTCTTGATTCATTTCTTCAGCCATCTCAAAACTACCTCCTTAATCCCAACAAACGACAATGTCTGCCTAACTGTATTTTTGACAAACATAAATTTGTCCTTTGTTCTAACTTCTTATAAATAATATCGTTTGTCAAGCAAAACTATTTATGATTGCTGATTAAATCTTCAATCGCTTCCATTATCGCCGAAGTCGCTTCCCGGGCGGAAACTTTCTCCGCTCGCATTGTGTCGAAATCAATCGGTTTTCCATATACGACCTTCAATTTTCCGAACGGCTTGTATGGACCAATGACCGCCGCAGGCAGGACCCTGGCATTGCTGCGAAGCGCGAAAAATCCCACCCCGGAAAGACCTTCGCCGAGACTGCCGGTTTTACTCCTTGTTCCTTCAGGGAAAATGCCGAGCACTTCCTGTTCTTTCAAGACTCCGAGACCTTTACGGAGCGCTTGTTTGTCGCTCATTCCCCGCTTGACGGGAAAAGCGTTAAGCTTTGGCACGATTTTTCCAAGTACCGGGACACTGAACAGCTCCTCTTTGGCCATGAAATGGACAGGCCGTGGAAAGGTGACGCCAAGGATGACCGGATCAAGATTGGAAATGTGATTCGAACAAAGGAGCAGCCCCTCTTCGTTTGGGATATTCTCCCTTCCTATTACCTGAACGCGGTAATAAGGGCGAAAAACCATGCTGCACGCCGATCTGGCAAAACCATATAAATTCATATCAGCCAACCCTTTCGTCAACGGCATTCATGATTCCATTAACCACACCCTCGATGGAAAGATCCGTCGTGTCTATTTCGATAGCATCTTCAGCTTTTGTGAGCGGCGCCACTTCCCTTTCCGAATCAATTTTGTCACGGCGGGCAATTTCGGCCTTAAGGACTTCCAGATCTGACGGGAAACCTTTGGCAATGTTTTCTTCATGTCTGCGGGCGGCCCGGGCTTCAGCTGTGGCAATAAGAAAAATTTTCACTTCCGCATCAGGCAGCACATGTGTACCAATATCGCGGCCGTCCATCACAACTCCGCCTTCTGAACCGAGTGCCTGCTGACGTTTCACCATTTCTTCACGGACTTCTTTATGTGCAGCCGTGAAAGAGACGTTGTTCGTAACATCAGTTGATCGGATTTCTTCTGTCACCTTTTCACCGTCAAGAAAGACGTCCTGGCCGGTTTCGGATTGCTGCAGGGTGATTTCCGTGTCATCAAGCAATTTTGCTACTTCACCAGCGTCATGTATGTCAACGCCGGTTTTCAGCGCTTTGTATGTAAGGGCCCTGTACATGGCACCGGTATCGATATATAGATAGTTCAATCTTTTTGCCACAATTTTAGCTGTCGTGCTTTTGCCTGCTGCTGCAGGACCATCAATTGCAATAGAAATTTTCTTGCTCATAAATCCTCCTGTATCGGCTTATGATTAGTGTTTTGTTACAGCCATAATAAAAAGCAGGGATCACCTGCTTCCCCGTCTGAATATTTCGGCGGCAGCCTGGCGTATCTGCTCCGTTTCTCGAATTCATAATACCATAACAGGCACATAAGGTCTATTGTTTGTAAAGCTCTTTGCCGCCCTTTCCGGATACGCCTTCATAGTGATAGGTCTTGTTCATGTAAATTGACCATTCTTTCCTATCAAGAGCTGTTTGTGCTACTGCAAGAAAGATGAACTGGATGATGATCAGCTTGATTAGAAGACCTTCTGCTCTTTTCATTTTCCACCCTCCGTGTGACTGGCCGTATCCAGTCGATTCCGTCAGCCCTGGTGATTTCGTTATGCGCCGAAGTGTCACCGCCCACTCCAACTCTAGTCTTATACATCCGGCCGCAATTATACACCCTTACGCAAGATTCAGCCCTTTACGCCTGTAATAAAGCTGGCGTTCGAAGCAGAAACGGATAACAGTTTCACGGTCGCTTTCCTCAATGCCGGTAAATTCAACGGTTATGTAAGGCATATCGTTTTCATTTCCAAGCTTCCGCAGCAGTTTGCCCTCTGCCTTTACATAATTTATGTTTCCATCCTGCATGCTGAGGGCGAACCAAAGAGAAAGGGACATTCCCGGTTCGGCAGGAAAATGTGCCTTTACATATATTGCCGCACCGCCGCCGCTTATATCTTTAGTTACAGCTGTAAACGGAACAAATGCACCATCGGGTGAGTGCACTGCAGCATCTGCCGTCGTGTCGATCCGCACGTATTTACGGCGCTGTACATGCATATAGCCTTCTTCCTCCGGCATTCCGAGAGCAAGCAGCGGAATTCTGTCTTTTTTCCGTCCGTGCACTTCCGTATCGAAACGATACATTTTATCGTCCTCTGATATTACATAGGCACTGAATTCAGTGCCATCAAGAAAGAAGCCCGTTTTGCCGGTTTTCGCATGAACAGGATAATCAATGAAAAACAGATTCCCTTCGAGGGCGGCCACTTTACATTTGAAACGGTCACGCTTATTTGAATCTTTTAACTCAAGGTAAATCGTTTTGTTTACCGATAACATGCCAACACCACCTTTTTCCTGCAACTATTATCTCATTTTCACAAAAAAAGGAAAAGTTCTCTAGGGAACTTTTCCTTTTTTATTTTATAAATTATACAGCGGTTCGGCATTTTGGAGTTTCTCCACTTTTTCTTCCGCCCCGTTTTCAGCATTGATGAAGATCCGATACGTGTCATTTTTGATCGTACCCATTATTTCATATACCAGAACTTCTTCACCCAAATCATTCAAGATGATTGCCTGCCTTGTTTCCATCACTTTCACTTTCGGATTGACTTTGGCGAGCGCCTCCTTCTCCGGAATGGCCGGTTCCGGAATTTCCCGCTGCTGGTGCGACAACAAATAATCTTCAGCTGAAAAGCCGATCACATCTCCGGTATCGAGTGCAACTTTCATCTTGACCGTTTCCGGATAAATCCTGACCTTATCCATTCGTGAAACAAAGGTGAAGACCCCCTGCTTGTCATACTGGGCACTTTCAAACAGATCGAGGTTTTCAAACTTGTGCTCTTTAAGGAACCCTCCTGCTTTTTCAGCTGCTTTATTTAGGCTGATCTTCGGTTCTCCAAGCGTCCTGTTTTGCAGTATCCAGATCGGGTATCCGCCTTTTTTCGTGATATCCATCGACACGTCGATATTTTCTCTATCGTTCTTCAGGGTCACCGAATAAAAACCGTTGTCGGCTCCTTTGCCGCCTTCAGTCACCTTTGCTTTTGTATCTCCGTCAATTCCAAGATAGTCTTTCGCAATTTTTTCGGCCTTTTGCTCCGATACCATTTTTCCTTTAAGGTCTTTAAATTTGTCATCTTTCTTGTTCATTGAAGTTGACGTCACGCTGAAATCGGCCTCTGAATATCCTTCCACATTTTTTTCTACCGTTTTAAACCCGTCGATAATCGTGTTATCCTTCATTTCACCTTCATTTGTCGCAAGCGCGAGTTCGACATCCATCCAGCGCAGATTATTTTCTATTACCATGTGCTGAACTTTACGGAGTTCCCCCTGGATATCCGCAGCCTGACTGTATAATTGCTCAAGTGTGCTATACTCTTTGTCCGTTAGCGGCTCTTTTTCCAGGTCCCGAATGGCAGTTTTATAACTGAAATCGCCAATGTCCGACAAAAATTCCTCTGTCTTATTGAAAGGCAGAAGTGCGAGAGGCAGCTGGCCCACGTCATTATGAGCTTCTGACGTGATTCTCCATACTTCAGCAAGTGAAGGAGATAACTGCTGGCGAGAGTTCATTGCAAGTGTCGTCCCTATTTTATCGTGCAGCAGATCAATCTGATACGCCAGATCATGAAACGCCCTCTGGTAGCCGTTTTCAGCCTGGATGAGGATGGCGTTCTTTTCCTGATGTTCTTCATAGCCCCAGTAGCCAATGCCTATCGCCGCAACCGTCACGAAGATGATCGTTATCGTTCTGAACAAGTGAAGCACCTCCTATTTGCAGAATATATGCTTGCCGATCTGTTTGATTTGCGGTCTGCTCCATATCCATGAAGATGTTGCCGTATTTGGGTTGAAATAATAAAGGGCATTGCTCGATGGATCCCATCCATTTATTGCATCAATTACCGCCCGCTTCGCCGTATCGTTCGGTGTCAGCCAAATTTGTCCGTCCGCAACAGCCGTAAAAGCAAGCGGCTCAAAAATCACCCCTGAAACAGTATTCGGGAATGTAGGGCTGTTCACTCTGTTCAAAATGACCGCCGCAACAGCGACCTGTCCTTCGTACGGTTCACCGCGGGCTTCTCCATAAACCGCATTGGCCATGAGCTGGATATCATTGCTGGAAAAGCCGCTTGGCACGTTTGCTGCTGTCGGTTGTTTGGGCTGTTCGGTCTGCTCCGTTTGCCGGGAAGGGGTTGTCTGCTTTTCTTTAGGCACCCCGCCATAGTAGGAAAAGTCCTTGCCCTCGCGAATTTGCTTTTTTACAAACTCCCTGTCGTATTTTGACGCATTAACAAGTTTTTGCTTTGTCTCCTGTCCGGCGATTCCATCTACTTTCATTCCGAATTCATATTGGAAATTTCGAAGCGCCCAATAAGTCCCCCATCCGAAAACTCCGTCTATGTTCCCATTGTAAAACCCTAAATATTGAAGTCTTGACTGGAGTTCGATCACATCATCGCCTACTGCCCCGTGCTGGATTACTTGCGGGGAAAAGGCTTCCGCCGGCTGCTGCTGGCCGGTCATAAAAAAAACAGGTGCCACAATAGCTGCAGCCAGAATTGCTGTAAGCCATACCGTTTTCCGCATTTTGTCATGCCTCCTGCTTTCAACTTTTCTCTTTTTGTCCTTAGTGGCTATTTTTTGTTGCAGGGCAAATATTATTCTTATTTCAGCAAGAAAATCCAGCAGCACCTGTATGCACACAAAAAGGCAATGCGTTCCATCAAGGATCGCATCGCCTGTCAGCTGCCCGTTTCGATTTTTTTTGCGCCGTCAAGGTTCTGGTTCCAATCGGGTTGGCGGCGGTTTGCCATCTTAACTTTTCTTAGCGCATTCCACCACAAGTAGAACATGAACGGAGTCATCAAGACCGGCCAGTATTTGCTGAACGTAAGCAAGATGAAATCATACGTCCCATGGAGCAAAACCGGGACCGTTAGCGCAAGCAGCAAGTACCTTTTTTCAAGCTTTCCCGGGCCTGTCTTGGCTTTGCCGGCATAATAACCCATCACCACTCCGAACAGGGCATGGCTTGATACCGGCAGCAGCGCTCTTCCAAACGCCACATCAATTCCGAACTGGAAAAGGTAAAGAACGTTTTCCACTGTGGCAAAACCGAGCGATACGGCTGCCGCATAAATGATTCCCTCATAATGCCTGTCAAAGCTCACATGCTGGTATACGGTAAAAAATAAAATAAACCATTTGAAAAATTCCTCCAGCAAAGCGGAAAGCAAAAACGCATCCTGCCATGTTTCCTGTAACAACCCCTCAGTCTGGAAAACATACTGGATGAACATTAGTGGGAATACCAGAATAGCTCCGCTCACAAAACTTTTCCCGATCTTTGTGACCGGTTCGTCATTTTCAGGACCGCGCAGATAAAAGTAGCTCAAGAGCGCAAGGCCGGGAGCAAACCCTGCGGTTATAACGGCCAGCATAAGATCAACATCCTTCGATTTTTTTTAATCGTAACATGATATTGTGAAGACGGGAATGAAAGATGGTAAAAACCCGGACATCAGTCAACCCCTCAGCGGCTGAACCCTTCTTTCGCATCTTTACCAGCTGCAATCAGTACGGCAAGCTTGATGCGGGCTTTTTTAGAGTCATAGTCTTTCCCCAGCACCGCTCCTCTTTGCTCAAGGTCATGTGCGCTTCCCTTGTAATCATATGAAGTATGTACTTGTCCTTCTTCGGCGCTGGTGGCAACAACCACGCGTATGCCTTTATTGACCGCCTTCTCAATATCTTCCACCATCATCGGTGATACTTGTCCTCTGCCGACCCCTTCCAAAATCAATCCCTTTACACCGCTGTCTGCAGCTGCCCGAATAAATTTTCCGTCTGCACTCAAGTAACATTTGATAATGTCAACAGCAGGCAGTTCATTCCCAACGTCGTATACCTCTCGGCTCAATGGCTTCTGGTAAACGCTCACGATGTCATTATCGATTATGCCAAGATACCCGTATCCGAATGATTCAAAGCCCTGCAAGTTTGAGGCATGAACCTTTTTTACATACCTGGCAGACCAGACCCTTTCATTGAAGACAACAACAGTCCCCACATTTTCCAGACTATCATCCACGGCCACGTACACTGAATTTCTCAAGTTACTGTAAACATCTGTCCCTAATTCATCGGGAGACCGCTGTGAACCGGTGACAACAACTCTTCTTGAGTCTCTTATCGTCAAATCCAGGAAATATGCTGTTTCTTCAAGAGAGTCTGTCCCGTGGGTGATCACAACGCCGTTAATGGATGGATCATGGAACACGTCCTCTATTTTCTTTTTCAGCTGGATAAGATGGTTGAATGTCACATGCATACTCGGCAGTTGGAATAAATTATGGACCTCGATTTCTATATCAGAAGGAAGCCTGCATATATCAGCAAGTTCCTGCCCCGTCATCTCTCCTGATGAAAGCAAACCGCTTGCCACTTTCTTGCTTTGAATCGTACCGCCTGTCGTGATTAACGCGACCCTTTTCATATCAAATCCCCATCCTCTCTGTCTGCTTTATTATAACATTAAACGGGTACGGCAAAACCGCTTGTGAGAACGAGCTTCGGCTAAGCTGAAAATGCCGGAAGGATTAGCTGACGAAGATTCGGAATTCCAAATGCTAACGAAAACGCGCCGGTTTACAAGGCTTTTGGCGAAGAAAGAGGCCTGGCTGCCATATCTGTATTCTTTAGATCGGCCGCTGCGCCCCAGCACTTCCTTTCTCACAATTCACACCATGACATATGGTTAAAAAAGAGCCGGCAAAATCCGGCTCTTCATGAGATCAATTCATCCGTTTTGCGATTTCTTGAGCGATGGCTTCTCCATGAAATCTCCCGTTTTCAATAAAGATTTCATTGGCATTGTTGCCTGCAGCAATTACGCCTGCTATAAACACACCTGTTACGTTCGTTTCCATTGTTTCTTCATTAAAAAGCGGGCGTCCGGTTTCCTTTTCAATGCCTACGCCAATTTTCATCAGAAAGGAATGGTCGGGATGATAACCGATCATAGCAAATACAAAGTCATTGGGAATGGTTTTCCGTTTACCGGCAGAAACATATACAAGAGAATCAGAGCGGATTTCTTCCACTTGTGCTTCAAATTCCATTTCTACCTTCCCGTTGCGGACAAGCGCTTCAAATTCCGGCAAGATCCACGGCTTTATGCTGCTGGAATACTCTTCCCCGCGATATAAAACTGTAACCCGCGCTCCGGTTTTTTCGAGTTCAAGCGCAGCATCGACAGCCGAATTTTTACCGCCCAGTACTGCAACATCTGTATCATGGTACGGATGGCCCTCCTTGAAATAGTGAAAAACCTTGGCATTGTCCGCACCCGGAACGTCCAATTTATTCGGGTTGTCGTAGTAGCCGGTCGCAATGACAACATAGCCGGCTTGGTACCGTATTTTTTTACCGTCCCTTTGCCGGACAGTATGGACTGCAAATGATCCGTCTTGCCGCTTATCCACTTTTCCAACTGTTTCGTATGTATGGATGCGGAGCTGCTTCCTATTCACGACTTCCCTGTAATAGGCGAGCGCCTGCAGTCTATTTGGTTTTCTTTCATTTATGATGAATGGTACTCCTCCGATTTCCAGCTTCTCACTCGAGCTGAAAAATGTCTGATGGGTTGGATAATGATAAATAGCATTTGTAATGTTTCCTTTTTCGATGACAAGCGGGTCCAGCCCGTAGTCCCGCAGGGCGATAGCGGCTGCCAGTCCGCACGGACCGCCCCCTATGATGATCACTTGTTCTTTTTCCATATGCTTCACCTTTCTGGCTCCCGGCATGCCCGGTGTTTTAGTCACGGATGGGTGCATGGTGTTTCGGGAAATAAAAACCCCCTATCGTTAAAAATGATAGGGGATTCGTAATTTCGTTTCAAGCAATAACTAAATCCAGCCGCGGAAACGGGAAGCTTCCGCCATTTTCCGTACACCGACCATATAAGCGGCAAGGCGCATATCAACTTTTCGGCTCTGGGCGGTTTCATAAATCTGGTTAAAGGAACGAACCATCACTTTTTCCAGCTTTTCTTCCACTTCTTCTTCTGTCCAGTAATAGCCCTGATTATTTTGGACCCACTCGAAGTATGAAACAGTGACGCCGCCGGCTGAAGCAAGCACGTCAGGAACGAGCAGTATTCCTCTTTCAGAGAGGATTCTTGTAGCTTCCAATGTTGTCGGTCCATTGGCAGCTTCTACCACAATATTTGCCCGGATATTATCGGCATTATCTTCAGTGATCTGGTTTTCGATGGCTGCAGGAACAAGGATGTCACAATCAAGTTCAAGCAGTTCCTGATTGGAGATCGTATCATTGAAAAGCTTGGTCACTGTTCCAAAGCTGTCCCGGCGGTCAAGCAGATAATTGATATCAAGGCCGTCCGGATCATAGAGACCGCCATACGCATCAGAGATACCGATGATTTTGGCTCCGGCATCATGCATGAACTTCGCCAGGAAGCTGCCGGCATTTCCGAATCCCTGGACAACCACACGGGCACCTTTCAACTTGATCCCCTTTTTCTTGGCCGCTTCCCTGATGCAAATGGTGACCCCTTTGGCTGTAGCGGATTCACGGCCGTGCGAACCGCCAAGTACAAGCGGCTTTCCAGTAATGAAACCAGGAGAGTTGAATTCATCAATGCGGCTATATTCATCCATCATCCATGCCATGATTTGTGAGTTCGTAAATACATCAGGTGCAGGGATATCTTTGGTAGGCCCTACAATCTGGCTGATTGCCCTGACATAACCGCGGCTCAAACGTTCAAGCTCACTGAATGACATCTCACGCGGATCACAAACAATCCCGCCTTTTCCGCCGCCATACGGCAAATCGACGATGCCCGCTTTCAAGCTCATCCAGATAGAGAGTGCTTTTACTTCCTTTTCAGTAACATTCGGGTGAAAACGAATGCCGCCTTTCGTCGGTCCTACCGCATCATTATGCTGGGCCCGGTAACCGGTAAAAACTTTTACTGATCCATCATCCATGCGGACCGGAATTTTCACTGTCATAAGACGGATCGGCTCTTTCAAGAGTTCAAAGACTTCATCTGGATACCCTAGCTTATTGAGTGCCTTATGGATAACGGTCTGGGTCGATTTCAGAATATCCAACTTATCCTCGCTGTTATTTCCTTTTTCTGATGCTTTATCGGCTGCCATGTACTTTCCCCCCGTTTTTCTTCGACTGACCTGATAGCCTTTTCTTTTCAAAACATAGTATACACCTTCAATTATGAGATGCAAAGACGAAATGCTCATAATTTTTGAATTAACCGTGTAAAAATGTAAGCGTTACCACATAACTGACATATCGCTATGATTCTATAAGTATGTTTCCCGCTTACCTATCGTTCAAACATGATAAAAAACGCTGCCGGAGAACAGTCGGCAGCGTAGAAATCATTTTTTCGCTTCAACGGAAAGTTGCAGAAGTTTTTCAATCATGTCATCATATGACAGGCCGATTTCCCTGGCTGCATCCGGGAATAGGCTCGTCGGGGTCATGCCGGGCAACGTATTGACCTCAAGAATGACAGGTTTGGAACCGTCTTCCGGTACAATGAAGTCCACCCTGGAATAAATTTCGCAGCCGAGTACACGGTGAGCTTTGACGGCACTTTCCTTCAGATAGCGTGTCGTGCCGCCTTCAAGTTCCGCCGGTACGATGTGCTCACTCATACCCGGTGAATACTTTGCTTCATAATCATAAAACTTGTTCTTCGGGATGATCTCCACAACAGGAAGCGCCTGCTCACGTCCAGGTTTCCCCATGACAGCCACCGTCACTTCCCTGCCGGCGACAAACTCCTCGACAAGCACGGTATCATCATGACGGAATGCATCCTCTATGCCCTTCCGGAGTTCTTCTTTTGAGTTAGCGATCGTCAAACCGATTGTGGATCCTTCATGATTCGGCTTGACAACTGCCGGATAGGCAAATTCGTTAGCCAGCTCATCAAGGGTGAAATCTTCAAAGCGATTCAGCGCCCGGTCTTTTGCGATTCGTATACCTTCAAGTTCAAATAACCTTTTGGATTTCGCTTTATCCATTGCAAGGGCACTGCCGAGCACACCCGAGCCCACATAAGGAATCCCGATCATATCGAGAAACCCTTGAATACGGCCATCTTCACCGTGACGTCCGTGGAGAGCGATAAAAACAAAATCGGTTTCAAGACCTGATAAATCACCCAGATTTGATGGATGAAAGTCGATTCCCGCTACTTCGTGGCCCTTGGCTTCAAGGGCTTTCATCATTCCTTTTCCTGTTGACAGCGATACCTCACGCTCAGCTGATACCCCGCCGTATAAAACTGTAATGTTCAATATGCTCACTCCTGTAGAAGTATCATTTCAATAGTAGACTATGTATTAGAATCGCAAACGGATATCCATAATCATATCACTCAAAAATTAAATGAACCAGTAATTTAAAACCGGTGACGGAAATGATGGGTGCACAACATAAAATGATCTCCCCATTTATCGGAGAGATCATCGTATCAGCCGCTAATAAAGTAACGGTATATATCATGAATTGCCGTTTTTTCCATCAGGCACTTTCCGTATTCCTGTACTCGGTGAGTCGTTATTGTAGACGGACTCCCGAATTCCGCCAGCAGGCTTACAAAGTCATCAAGGAACATGCCTTCGACTTCATTCGGATGAAACTCTACATAATACCTCTCATTGTAGCTGAATAGGCGGCCGCCTTCGATGCCGATCGGAAGAAGGCGCGATGCGAGCTGGATGACATCTTCAAACGCTGCGAATTCATAAAAAATGTCATGCTTTTCATCGAGGGTGACCTGCATCTCGATATATTCATCTTCGAAATCTTCGTCTTCCTCTGCAGAAGGAGTCCCTTTTGTCACAATGACAACCATTCCCTGGGCCTGCAGGGCAAATACCTCAACCGCAATCGGGCCGTCGGCTTCAAATCCCAGCTCCACATTTGCCTCATCCATCATTTCCCTGAACAGTTGGTGAACTTTAGGAATGTCCTGCCAGAGATCCTCTTTGGTAAGGCCCCGTTCAGTCAAATCATCAAAAGTCAAAAAGATTTTGATTTTATTATAGGTCAAACGCTCTAACCGCATAGCCTACCCTCCCTGTCCGTCGCTCCCATTCCTTTCTATACTATATGAATGAGCGTTGAAATGGTTCGTGTTTTCAGGAATGCGTATAAAAACGGGGTAATATGATGCCCCCGCTGCCGCTTCCTCTCCCACCATTTAAGATAATGGTTTAATAAACAGTTTACACGGTTTCAAATAAATTAGACAAGTATTACATTATGATTTTTTTGTTAATTTATCCTGCAGCCATAAATCCCACTCAGCCTCTGTATTCCCGACGACATTCCTTCTATATGGGCCTAAGGCATTTTCCGCCGCCGTCAGGGCAGCACCGCCGATTCCTATCTGCAATCCGTCAAAGCCGGCCTGCAGTTCATCGAGCACTGCAAGCGCAGGCTGCAAGTTATCCGCCATGGTAACAGACATGAACAAAAAGCTGGCTCCTGATTCACGGATGATGGTTTCAAAATCCTCTTCAGCAATGCTGCGGCCCAGATAGATGGCCTCGAAGCCTTTTCTTTTCAAATAAAGTGTGAACGTAAGCAGACCGATTTCATGTTCTTCACCAGGGCCACAGACTGCAATCACACGCGGTAAATGACTGTCAATCGGCTGATTATGAAGGATAAAGCCGATGCGGGAAAGGATGAATGAGGTTGCATAATGTTCATGCGCGGATGTGATTTCACCATTTTCCCACATGTCACCGACTGACACGAGCAGCTTGGCTAGAATGTCATTAACCACCTTTTCAGCACTGAACAGGCTGAAAGCTGCGTTCAGGCGATCGACGGCTTTTTTTTCACTAAATGATAAAAGGGCATTAAGAAGCTGGCCTCTCAGTTCAGCGGCCGTATCAATCCTGTCTGCTTCAGGGGAAGGCTTATCGAAGCGGCGGTTTTCGTACAGCGACACAGCCTGACTGATCGTGAAACCTTCATCCACTTTCCGGGTGAGCCATTTCAAGATGCGTACGTGCTCATCAGAATACAGCCTGTGCCCTGCTTCATTCCGGTGAGGGGCTACAATATGATAACGGCGCTCCCAGGCCCGCAGTGTTCCCGGCTGGATTCCCACAATTTTAGATACAGCCTTGATGTTATACTTGCCTTCACTGGAACTCATCGCTGCCACCCCCTGTTATCCATTATCTGCTTTATAGGCATGTCCGCTTTGCAGTGTAATCAAATGGGTTTGTGCCGGAACGCCCAGTCTCAGCGGTATTGCAGTCGTCCCATAGCCGTTGCTGATGAATAGGGCGGTATTGCTGCGGCGGGTTAAGCCGCCTGGTTTATATAACCCCCATGGGCCAAGCCTTATTTGGCCGCCGTGTGTATGACCGCTCAATATGAGGCTGATTCTGTCTTCAGCCTTTATTTTATGAGAGATTCGGGGATCGTGACTGACAAGGATTTTAAACCCTTGGCCTGAATCTTGAAGAGCAAGGTCAAGCCTGTCCCGTTTCTGGTTCAAATCGTCGACACCCAGAAGGTGAAGCTTTTCTCCATTGCCGGATTCAAATGAGACACTCGTATTATCCAGTATTTTAACACGATTATCATGCAAAATGGCATCAAGCATATGATAGTCTATTTCATAATCATTGTTGCCCCAAACAAAATAGACAGGCCCCGCCTCTTTTATCGTTTTGATGTTCGTTTCAATCCTGCTTATCGGGACTCCCTTTTCAGCGAGGTCTCCTCCAATAATAACGAGATCGGCTTTCTTTTTCACTTTTTCGATTAATTCCGGAGAAACCGTTCTTCTATGGATATCAGAGATGAAAAACAATGTGATTTTTCCAAAATCAGCTGGAAATTCCTCAAATTCGAAAACTTCCTCAGTTATATAGTCAAGGTGCGCCAGTTTCCACATGTGCCATAGCAGGATACCTGCTCCTATAACCACAATGATTCCTGTGTATAACAAAATAGTTCCGTCCTCCTATTGTTGCGGTTGTGTTTCCCGGCTTCCTTCTTTTAACGAAATCATACCATACAGCACCGCAAATCCGATAAAAAAGCATGTGACCCACAAACGGGTATGCAACATAAAATAATACCCAATTATAATGAATTGCGCAATCAGTGCTCCTTTAAGACGGACGTGCCGCTTGCTTTTTTTATGTATCAGCTGCATGACAGCCCATTTTATCGCCTCTCCATGGCAAATAAACCCGGCCGCAAATGCGGTCATCGCCGCGAGGAAACGGAATGGATTCAATATTAAAGTTGTGAGCAGTTCCGGCAAGGGCACACCTGCAGCAGGCAGCCAGCTTCCTGCCATATACAAAGATACCCAGCCGGCGGCAGCCAATAAAAGAGAAATCCCCATAAAAAAACCCCCTTTTCATACTTATGAAAAAAGGGGCTCTATCCATTACCGATTTACAGTTCTTTTATGTCGAGTATACGGAACCCTGACTGTTCAAGCTTTTTGATAAAGCCGTCAAGGTTATCCTTTTTCTCAACTTTAAGGACGATCCGGCGGACAAGTTTATCCGTTTCATCAAACGTGGCAAGGGAGATGATGTTCTCGTGGAACTGCCTGACGATATCAGCAAGCCTTTTGATTCTTCCTTCCGTTTCAACAGAGGTCAGTGCAATCCTGATACCCGGTGTGTTTACGCCGAATGCACTTTCAAATTGAACAAGCCCGTCTGCTCTTGTCACGATACCAAGGAAGTTATCCTCATCATCCACTACCGCTACAAGAGGCGCGTCCTTCAGAAGGATAAGAGTCCTTTCAAAGACCTCTTCCTTATCTACTTTTAACCCTTCCCTAACGATTTCTTCCACTTTTACATTTTTTAAATAGTCACCCTTCGTCTGGCTCCCTTCAAAATAATGCCTATAGATTTGATATCTTGTCAAAACCCCGATGAACTTTTCGCCGTCCAAGACAGGCAGTCCGTCGATGGCATAGTCCTCCAGCTTAGCCAGTGCATTCTCGAGAGAATCACCCAAATGTGCCGTATAGCACTTTTCCTTGTCTTTCATCACACTTTTTACAAACATTGCGACCACTCCTGCTTCTGCATTTATTCTTTCTACCACTATTATATCTTCCATATGGGCCTTGAAAATCCTTTAATTTTGACAAGTTTTTCATGAGTTTTCGACACGTGCCTTAATGCATGACGTAAATAGGCATGAAGTAAAACAGCCAGCAATAGAATGGATATGACGGAATCACTAAAGGAGGTACGTAAATGTATACGCTTCGCAAAGCATACCGGCCTTATATAAGCCCGTTTGATCCATGCCGGCCGATGACGGTTAAAACGTATGTAACACCGCCCAACCTGTATATCGGCTTCCAGCCGTACGGCCTGCAGCAGTATCCGCTTAAAGAAGCGCTCTACAGGGGGACACTCTGGTGCGCCTTCTATGATCCTTACCCGGGGACCGACCGCAGCGGAGAGGAGGATTAATTCATGCAGAAACAACTTCCGGAGGAATTTTACAGATTGATGGAGGATTTGCAGGCAGTTGACTTTGCGCTTGTGGACTTAACGCTATATTTGGATACGCATCCCAATGATCAGCAGGCGATTCAACAATTCAATCAGCTTGCAAAGGAAAGCAAGCGACTCCGCAAGCAGGTAGAAAAAATTTATGGGCCATTGCTTCAATTCGGGAAAAGTTTTTCGGGTTATCCATGGGATTGGAAAGACTCTCCGTGGCCATGGCAAATTTAAAAACATTTAATTAAACAAATAAAGGGGGTTGATTCCACTTGTGGATTTATGAAAAAAAGCTCCAATACCCGGTGAGGGTAAGTACATGCAACCCGACACTCGCAAAGTTTCTGATCGAGCAATACGGCGGTGCGGATGGCGAGCTGGCTGCAGCGCTCCGTTACTTGAACCAGCGCTATACAATACCGGACAAAGTTGTCGGTCTGTTGACTGATATAGGGACAGAAGAATTCGCTCATCTCGAAATGATCGCCACGATGGTATACAAACTGACCAAAGATGCGACACCAGAGCAGATGAAAGCCGCAGGCCTGGGGGCGCACTATGCCAATCACGACAAAGCACTCTTTTATAATAACGCTGCAGGCTCGCCTTGGACAGCAACATACATTCAAGCAAAGGGCGATCCGATTGCCGATCTTTATGAAGATATTGCAGCAGAAGAAAAAGCTCGGGCAACCTACCAGTGGCTCATCAATCTGTCGGATGACCCTGACTTGAACGATGGCCTCGCCTTTTTAAGGGAAAGGGAAGTCATTCATTCCCAGCGATTCAGGGAAGCGGTGGAAATCCTGAAAGAAGAACGCGGAAAAAAACAGTTTTTTTGAATAAAGAAATGCGGATGGCGACGTTTAGCGGCGTACAGATAAGCAGGGCCGCCCGGAGAAAGGCGGTCCTCCCTTTCGCAGGGAGGAAATGCTTATCTGCTAGCCGTTGGCGCCTGGAGCTGGACAAAAACGAAGTGCGGAGAGTCCCGTTTAGCGGCGTACAGATAAGCAGGGCCGCCCGGAGAAAGGCGGTCTTCCCTTTCGCAGGGAGGAAATGCTTATCTGCTAGCCGCTGGCGCCTGGAGCTGGACAACAACGAAATGCGGAGAGCCCCTGCTATATACGTACTCACAAGCAGGGACTCTATATAAACAACCGGAAGCAGGAAGGGCCAGGCCGTTAAGCTTCCGGTTAATTTTCATGAAAAAGATTGATCTCATAAAAGTCCTTCAGATACCGGAAAACCTCAGCCCGTTCCTTCCACTGATCTTCAGTTTTCCAAAATTCTTCACTTCGGCTGATGATTTCAATCCGCAGATTCTCATACTCTTCCTTCGCCATGTCTTCCTTCATCTTGTATGTAAGGAGAACGGCATACTGCACGGCAAGGATGAACAAAAACAGAAGGTTGCCTCTCCCTAAAATGATGTCACCGATAAGATCGGCATCACTTCCAGGAGAGTATGAAAGGAACAACGCGAGATAAGCTGCATAGAAGATCGCTGAAACAGCGAGCATCCACCTGAAGAAAACCGACCGCTTGCTGACTTTATCAAGCGATTCTTTGTTGCCGACCAGCGTATTGACCGCTTCTCTCGCAACCAAGTCGCTTTTAACATAAGGAACTACCGCCATCTTGATCCCCCCTGTATTACAGTATGCGGGCGGACAGGCATCTAAAACTGTTTCCAAAAGAAAAAGGGACGAGCATATATTAACCGGTGCGGTTGAAAAGGAAGGCCCGAGGCTCCTGGGGCGAACAGGAGATAGCCCGCAGGCGGGAAATGGTTTGGGTTTGGGTTTGAGTTTGAGTTTGAGTTTGAGTTTGAGTTTGAGTACAGGGCGCCGAATTGCGGTTAAATGCCTGTATTGATTGCTTTCTGTCATTTATAGGGGCGGGAAACGGGATTCCGTTCCTATATTTTCGCCATTCAGCTGTTTATAGCCATACGGAGCCGCGGAGGCTCGCCGGACGCCCCGCGGCAAGGAAGACACCGCGAGCGCGACCGGAGGGAAGCAGGAACGGATGGCGCACTTGTACCCGAGGTAAAAACGAATAGCTGCAGTTGAAAGGAACGGCCAAGATACAAGACACCGGATTTCCTTCTTCCACAATTCTGCCCTTTAATTGAATAGTGAACAGAATTTTTTCGCGAAATTCCGGTGAGCAAAGTTTACAGAACCATTACCGTTGCTCCTATATCCACAATAACAAAAAGAACAGCAGACCAAACTGCGATTTGGGCCCTGTTCTTTTTGATGTTCACTTCGTTAAAAAGCACTTTGTTTTAGTTGAGGATTATTCTCTCCCGAACGAGTTAAGCATTCACGTCCCTTTTTCCTCAAAGTCAGCGCGGCAGCGGAATCTTCAATTCCTGCCCTGAATCTATGTCATTTCCGGAAAGGCCGTTCCATTTTCTGATTAATTCCTCCCCGTCTCGGCTGCCGTAGTAGTTCATCGAAATACGGAAGAGCGTTTCTTCCGGTTTCACCTTATGATAGACAATTTTATATGATTGCTCATCTTCTTTCAGGCTGTTTTCAGGAGCCGGCTGTGTATCCCGCTCTTTTTCATGTGGAGCCCTGTCTTCAGCTTGCACAGGTACATCTTTCTCACCGGTTCCGTTGGCCGGATCTGGCCCATTTCCATTTCTGCCATCTGGTGCTGCTGTATCAGACTCTTCAGGGGGATCAGGCGTTTCAGCCGATACCTGTTTTTCAGCAACAGCTGCTTCCTGGCCTGATTTTGCGAAATCATATTGCTGATCAGTATCTTCCTTATAGGAAAATATCTGTTCAGTCCCCTCAATCTGTTCAATAAACTTCGTGTAATAAGGAATCAGCAGCAGCAATACAATGAACAGCAAAACCAGCAAACGTATCCCGGGATATTTAAGCCTGTGCTTTTTTTTCGTTTTCTGCCTGCTGTGATAAGCTCTTCTTGGCGGCAATTCTTCCCGCTGCCCGGCATTTTCAGACTCAGGCATCTGTTCTCCAGACAGTCTTTCCGACTGCCTGCGCAGCGCACCTGCCTGAGGGGCATGGGATCTGCGGTTGTGTTTTTCCATTGCTGTCACCTCATTCATCCATGCTTTTCAAATAGGTAAACCGTATATAAGCCCCCATTACAAAGTCTATAATAAAATGAGCAAATACAGTCACAAACAGATTGCCCGTGATCATAAAAAGCCATCCGAGAAAAAAACTCAGTGCTGTCACGACTGAAAAAAGCAGAAATTTCCCCAGATACCTGATATGGAGAACTGCAAACAAAATACTTGCCGTGTAATATCCAAGATTTGATTGGATGACCCCCCGGAACAATATCTCTTCACTGAATGATATTAGCATTGTCAGGAAGAAGATATGGGCGACAGGTATATTCGCAAAAATCTTTTCATTGATGCCGCCGTCATCATACCATTCCCCGGGTGCCGTTTTCATGAGGAAAAAGTCCACTAAAAGCGCTGCGAGTCCGGCAATTCCGCCGTACACCAAAACTTCCTGTACATCACCGCTCCACAGTTTTGTGAATTCCTGCAGGGAGTCAAACAGAAAAAAGCCGATGACAGCCGCTGCAGCCAGGACAAGCCCCTGGGTGACATAAACCTGAAATACCAATTCCTTTGGTGTCAATTTTTTAACGATCTCTGCCTGTTTCATGGTATTCCTCACTCACTTTGATGAAATATCTCTTTTAGATCTGTTAACCAGTTCCAGGCAGCTGCCGGCTCTTCTGGAGACCGTCTCCGGTAAAGGGAAACATTAATGCCGCATACATCGCAGCAATTATCTTCGTTCCTCTCCTGCTCCTGGCTGAAAAAAGACAAAAGAGAGGATCGGCGGCAGCCCCCTGAATCGATCCATTTCTGCATTTCATTCAGCTTTCCCTTTTTAAAATCAATCCGGGCGCGGGCGCGTTTGTTAATTTTATCCAGAAGAGCGGCAGTCAGCATATGCGGATTAATGCACCTCTCCTCATACGCCTTTTCCATTTCCAGGTGATAAAGGATAAAACGCCATTGTGTTTCGCTTATTCCGCACGATTCCAAAAGAATGGATGTTTCTTCCGCTGTAACGGGTACCGCTTTTTCACCATGTGACCTCATGTACGAAAATACGGCTGCCGTATCCTGGTCCCCCGGTAATTCAGCGGCAACGAGACGTGCAGACATTTCACGGTCGGATGGGGCCGAAAATCCTATTGCGATGCTCGGCAGTCCATCCCGTCCGGCTCTGCCGATTTCCTGCATGTATGATTCCATATCACCAGGCATGTGGTAATGAAGGATATAGCGGACATTCGGCTTATCAACGCCCATGCCGAATGCCGATGTACAGCAGATGACATCGAGCTGGTCATTGATAAATTGCTGCTGGATCAAGATACGGTCTTCATTTTCAAGCCCTCCGTGATAATGGGCTGCCCGCCTGTCCGTTTTAAGCCGGAGCGCTTCCGCTGCCTGTTCGGCCAGCTGCCTGCTCGAAAAATAAATCATGCCCGGCCCTTCCAATTCATTAACAAGCTCAAGCATACGCTCTGTTTTTAAGCTGTTTGAACCCATTTTCTCGACAATGAGAGCGATGTTTGGGCGGTCGATCGGCAGAATAACCTTTTTTGCGTCTTTCATCGCCAACTGGGCGGTGATGTCCTCCTGCACGGCCGGAGTGGCCGTTGCTGTAAGGGCAAGGCAGGGCGGGGTTCCGATTTCATTCCTCAATTTGCCGAGCCGCAAGTAATCCGGCCTGAAATCATGCCCCCACTGGGAAATGCAATGGGCTTCATCAATGACAAAGAGGCCGATGTCAACCTGTTTAAGTGCGGAGACCACATGATGATTTTGAAGCATTTCCGGTGAGGCAAAAATGAAGCGGTATGTTCCCAGGGAAGACAGGACCGCCTTTCGTTCTTGCGGCGCCAAAAAACTATTGAGCGCTGCAGCGCGTTTATCTCCGCCCGCCTTAATGCGCCTGACCTGGTCCTCCATGAGCGATAAAAGCGGGGATACGATGAGGACAGTCCGCCCGGTCACATAAGCAGGGAGCTGATATGCAACGGATTTCCCCCCGCCAGTCGGCAGCACCGCCAGCACATCCTCACCTTTCAGAACCTTTTCAATGATGTCGAGTTGGCCGTCTCTGAACGTTTCATATCCAAGATAACGGTTCAATGTATCATTTAGATCCATGTAATGCCTCTTCCTTTGCCAGTATTAGCCTGATTTCAAAATAACCCGCCGCGTCGCCGGCAAGTTCCTTCAATTCCCTCAGCTTCCTTGTTTCGGCGGCAGCGATCATTTGCCCGATGCTCACTCTTATCTTGTCGGGGACAAAGAGGTCAATCGAGAAATCCGGTACATTCAGGGCCAGCTCCACGATATGGTCTTCAATCGTTGAACGCTTAAGTCTCCGGATGGCCGCAGCTTCATCTATGCTCTTACCGGCATTGATCAGGTCCCAAGTCCTCCGTGCCGTTTTCGTAAGAGTCAGGCCGTCTGCGCGGACAGGAATAAATGAATGGAGTAAAGGATATGAAGATATATCTTCTTCCGCTTTCAGGAGTATTCGATGAAGCGTACCCTGAAAACGAAGCCTTACTTCCTCTTCATCCTTGCCAAGTTTTTCTGCGATTTGCCTGAGAGTCAAACCATAGCGGCGCGCTCCTGACAGTCTCATCGTAAATATGGATGCATCAATGTCACTGCTGTGGGCTTCAAGCTGCATAGAGATTTCTTTGTAAAGGCCGTCCAGGTACTTTTTCCGCTCTGGGCCCCCTGCTGGCAATGACTGTTTTACCCAGGACTGATGTTCCTCTTTGGCCGCAACGGGTATATATCCTTTCATACCCGCCATCAGGTGGGACAGCACCTGCACCATCAACGAAAAACGCTGCCAGAAAGGTCCTGCTGAGGCATGGAAGCGCCACCCGTTCAAACCTGCCGGAAAAGGATTCCTGGACAATGAGGCATTCAACATCCGCTTTCCGTCCTCTGTCAAACTGGAGCGGCCTTCACCAGGGTGTGAAATAAAGCCGCTTGCGAACAGCGATGCGATGTCCTGTTCAAAAATGTTTCTGTCAACCTCCGGAAGGACGCCGAACAAAAAATCGAGTGCGAAAAGTTTTGCGTCCTGGATGGTCTGTGATGTTTTTTTCCCTTTAAGCAAATGATAAGTGCCGTATATCGTCCGTTCGTTTCTAAAAGCGTTCAGGCAATACAGCAGTAAGAAATGCCGGGTATGCATCAGCCAAACCTCCATATAATAAAAACAACCGGGAAAGCAAAACGCCTCCCAAATATGTACGGATTATTTCTTATCCTTTTATCTTACCAGAGAAATGACATAAAAAGGACATAATTCGATAAAAGGCGGAAAAGTTCGTCAGTTTGGCAAAACCCTGCTATGATAAGCATTCTCATTGGATTTTCCTATTGAAAAGTGAATGAAACCCATTTACAATATTGATTGAGGATACATTCCCACGTATCGTTGTACATACGTTCAGGGATTTTTTTCCATTCCTTTCGAGGTTGGTTCAATTACTTTTAGGAGGTTTTTTTATGGCTAAATACACAATTGTCGACAAAGAAACTTGCATCGCTTGCGGAGCATGCGGAGCTGCAGCACCGGATATCTATGACTATGATGATGAAGGCATCGCATTCGTCACACTTGATGACAACAAGGGCATCGTTGAAATCCCTGAAGTTCTGGAAGAAGATATGATGGATGCGTTCGAAGGCTGCCCAACGGATTCCATCAAAGTTGCTGATGAGCCGTTTGACGGCGATGCCACTAAATTCGAATAAGAGTTTCCAGCTCCCTGGCTTTCAGTAGGCCAGGGAGCTTTTTCATGTGCTTTCCAGGGGCCGGAACTGAAATGTTTAAGGACTAATCGATTGAAAACGGCTTAATGCTTTTTAAGCCAAAATATGCGTAACAAATACTTTCCAACCCAGCATGTTTTTTTGGGAATGTAAGCGCTGTCCTCCATCACCTTCCATTGACACCACCCCTTTACTGTGTTAAATTATCAAAAAATTGGTTCGATTCACTACTCAATCCAGAAAAGGAGATCAAAATCAATGTATAACATTCTCGTCTCAGATTCCATGAGTGAAACAGGTCTTGCCCCATTACTCGATGCAGAAAATGTTAACGTGACCCGCCAAAAAGCCGCCGAAACTGAAGACCTGGGAGTTTATGATGCTTTGCTTGTACGAAGTGCTACTAAAGTGACCGCTGAATTGCTCAAAAAAATGCCGCGCCTGAAAATAATAGGACGCGCAGGCGTTGGTGTTGATAACATTGATGTTAACGAAGCGACCAAACGGGGCATAATCGTCATCAATGCGCCAGATGGAAACACCATTTCAACAGCGGAGCATACGTTTGCCATGATCGCATCCATGCTTCGCAACATTCCGCAGGCTAATGCGTCGGTGAAAGATGGCAAGTGGGAGCGGAACCGATTTCTCGGAAGTGAATTATATGGAAAAAGCCTTGGTATCATTGGCATGGGCCGCATCGGGACCGAGCTGGCGAAAAGGGCTGCAGCATTCGGGATGAATCTCCATGTTTTCGACCCTTATCTGACTAAAAGCCGCGCAGAAAAAATCGGTGTAACTCCCGGCACCCTGGAGGAAGTTTTGGAAACGGCTGATATAATCACGGTCCACACTCCGCTTACCCGTGACACGAAAGGCTTGTTGAATATGGAAACACTCGGGCGGACCAAGCCCGGTGTATATATCGCCAACTGCGCCCGCGGAGGCATCATTGATGAAGAAGCCCTTGTTCATTACCTTGAGGACGGCCATGTTGCCGGAGCGGCCTTTGATGTATTCGTGGAAGAACCTCCGGCCGGCCATCCTTTTTTGGAGTATGACCAGGTCATCATGACTCCTCACATCGGGGCATCAACAAAAGAAGCACAGCTTCTCGTTGCCGAACAAGTTTCAAAGGAAGTCCTTCAATTTTTGGAAGGGCTTCCGGTCAAAAGCTCCATTAATCTTCCGGCTCTCTCAAAAGATGTATTCACAAAGATAGAGCCGTTTTACAGATTGTCGAAAACGATGGGTACCATCTTGTCGCAATGCATGAAGGAACCGGTGCAAGAGGTTGAAATTTCATATGCCGGTGAAATCGCAGACCTGGAAACATCCGTTGTCACAAGAAGCCTTCTCTCCGGTTTTCTGAAACCGAGGGTTGATTCTCCGGTTAATGAAGTAAATGCTGCCGTCATCGCAAAAGAGCGGGGCATCTCTTTCTCTGAAAAAATCAACTCATCTTCACAGGGCTATTCGAACTTGATTGAAGCAATTGTGCACGGTGAGGGCAGTTCATTTTTCATCCGCGGTACATTCATTAAGGAATACGGCCCCCGGATCCTTAACCTAAATGGATTTGAAATTGATTTTTATCCGCAGGGCAATCTGCTTTATGTCCAGCACAGTGACCGTCCGGGCGTCATCGGAAAAGTCGGGAATATCCTCGGTGAACACGGTGTGAACATTGCAACAATGCAAGTGGGAAGGAAACAGGCCGGCGGGGATGCAATTATGATGCTTTCCTTTGATCGACCGCTCGAAGACGAACTGGTGAAAGAACTTGATAATATCGAATACATTACCTCCGTAAGAAAAATTGAAGTGGAATAGGAAAAACAGCCTGAAGAGTAACGGATTCACTTGTGAAACGCAAAATTACAGATCCAAAATCATATAGAATTCCAAACTGAAACCAGGATATCTCACAATAAAAGGCTTAGAGAATTTTTATTTTCTAAGCTTTTTTTATTTCTTTTGTATGTGAATTCCTTGTGATTTTGCGTGTGAAATATAGAAAAATTGCAAAAAAGTATCGAAACATTGATATAACAAATAGGCTCTGTTATACGTTAGTGTTGATTTCCGTTGCAGGTACTCGCTTTCATCACAGGCACAAGGGCGACATCCGTTCCTGCTTCCCTCCGGCCGCACTCACGGTGTCTTCTTTGCCGCGGGGCGGGCGG
>NZ_LWBL02000046.1 GCF_001644195.2 Bacillus marinisedimentorum
GGCCATTTCCCGCCGTACACGCCGACTTTCACGCCATAACCTGGCATTTCCCGCCTAACACGCCAACCATCACGCCAAACCAGCCGACCTGCTCTTTAGATTGCCCGGCTCCGAGCGCCAGCGGCTAGTGCCCTAAGCGGTTCGCTCTTATAAAGAAAAAGAGCCCTCTTCAAAAGAGTGCCCTATTTATTCACACACCGCTAACCTGTACTCTCCGCATTTCATCTCTATTTAATCTTCAGCATCATTTCAAGGGAGTTCAGGCGGTAGCCGAGGAATTCCTCTTCGAATTCTTTTACTGGAATGAACCCTTTGCCTTCATAAAACATCCTGCCTTTTTTGTTTTCTTTTTCAACAACGACTGAAAGGGTATTGGCGTTGAGCCGTTTAATGCCTTCTGTCAGCATCCTTGAGCCGATGCCTACGTGCTGATAGCCGGGCAAAATATAGATCGCATCCAGTTCCGCGCTTGACCCGCTGTTTTTGCGGGTGATCTGAATATAGCCGATTACAGTTTCACCCTGGTCAGCAACAAGCATCGTACTTGCTTTCATTCTTTTTTCAAGCATTTCACGTGAGTAGGCAAAATCAAGAAATTCATCCTGGACTTCCTTGGGGATGATGTCCCGGTATGTGTCTCTCCATGTTTCTTTCGCCACTTTGTATACTCCATCAATGTCACTTGCAGTCATAGGCCGAATAATAATGGCAGGTGCCCCCTTTGTTCCATTATTTGTCCATTATAGCTGATATGGAACTGCTTTTAAAAGTCAGAGGTGTTGTAAAACAGCTAAATTATCGCGAAGGAGCATGTTTGAACCGCACTCCGCATAGAGTTTAGTATAGCCCAGCACCAGCAAAACAGAAGGAGGTCCACATGGATATTTTAAAAAGAATCGAGAGCTACAGGGAACAAGAAGAGCGCCTGAAGTGGGAAGGTACCTTCGCGGAGTATCTCGAAATCTTGAAAGAAAAGCCGTGGGTTGCCCAAACTGCTCATTCACGAGTTTATAATATGATCAAAGATGCCGGAATTGAAGAGGTAGACGGCCAGAGGCAATACAAGTTTTTCAGCGGGCAGCTTTTCGGCCTTGAAGAAGCACTTGAGCGTCTGGTTGAAGAGTATTTACATCCGGCAGCCAAACGCCTTGATGTTCGCAAACGCATATTGTTGCTGATGGGACCAGTCAGCGGCGGTAAATCGACACTTGTTTCAATGTTGAAGCGCGGGCTTGAACAGTACTCGCGGCATGAAAATGGTGCTGTTTATTCGATTAAAGGATGCCCGATGCATGAAGACCCGCTCCATTTGATTCCGCATCACCTTCGGGAGGATTTCCACCGGGAGTACGGCATCAGAATCGAAGGGAACCTGTCGCCTCTCAATACGATGAGACTCGAGAAGGAATATGGCGGGCGCATTGAAGACGTCATAATCGAACGGATTTTCTTTTCTGAAGATAAACGGGTCGGTATCGGGACATTCAGCCCTTCTGATCCAAAGTCACAGGATATCGCCGATCTGACAGGAAGCATCGACTTTTCCACAATAGCGCAATATGGTTCGGAATCAGATCCGCGCGCCTACCGGTTTGATGGTGAATTGAACAAAGCCAACCGCGGAATGATGGAATTCCAGGAAATGCTGAAGAGTGACGAGAAATTTTTATGGCATTTGCTTTCCTTGACCCAGGAAGGGAATTTCAAGGCTGGCAGGTTCGCGCTCATTTCAGCGGATGAACTGATTGTCGCCCATACGAATGAAGCGGAATACCGGTCATTCATATCGAATAAGAAAAATGAGGCCCTGCACTCAAGGATCATTGTCATGCCGATTCCGTACAACCTAAAAGTGACTGATGAGGAACGGATTTATGAAAAAATGATTCAGGAGAGCGAAATGTCCCATGTCCATGTTGCGCCTCACACGCTTCGGATTGCGGCCATGTTCACGATTCTGACCAGGCTGAAGGATTCCACCAAGCCGGGGATGGATCTTTTGAAAAAAATGCGCCTCTATGACGGAGATCTTGTTGAGGGCTTCAATCAGGTGGATGTGAAGGAATTGAAGGCGGAACATTCCGATGAGGGAATGAGCGGCATTGACCCGCGCTACGTGATCAACCGGATTTCATCTGCCATCATCCGCAAGGACGTCGCTGCCGTAAATGCCCTTGATGTACTCCGCTCACTGAAGGAAGGTTTGGATCAGCACCCATCCATTTCAAATGAGGACAGGGAGCGGTTCTTGAACTTCATATCGGTCGCCCGCAAGGAGTACGATGACATCGCCAAAAAAGAAGTGCAAAAAGCGTTCGTGTACTCTTATGAGGAATCCGCGAAAACATTGCTCGATAACTACCTTGATAATGTTGAGGCATACTGCAACAAAAACAAACTGCGTGATCCTTTGACAGGGGAAGAAATGAATCCAGATGAAAAGCTGATGCGTTCCATCGAAGAACAGATCGGCATTTCTGAAAATGCGAAAAAGGCGTTCCGTGAAGAAATCCTCATCCGCATTTCGGCATATGCGCGGAAAGGAAAGCGCTTTGATTATAATTCCCATGAACGGCTGAAAGAAGCGATTCAGAATAAACTGTTTGCCGATTTGAAGGATGTCGTCAAAATTACAACATCCACGAAAACACCTGATGAACAGCAGCTGAAAAAGGTAAACGAGGTCATTTCGAGATTGATTGATGAGTACGGGTATAACTCCGTTTCAGCCAACGAATTGCTGCGCTATGTCGGCAGCCTGTTGAACAGGTAAGGAAGCCGCCTCATTCCCAGAAAGGTTATTTATAATGAAATAGGGGGAATAGGGAAACTGAGGTGATTACAAATGAACAAAAAAAGGCAAAAAAAGATGGAAACGTATAATGGCAATATGATCAATGATGAAGAAGAGTTAGTGGAACACAGTACAGTGATGAGACACATGTCCACGAATGAAGACGTTAAAAAGCTGGATAAGGAACCCGATCCGATACAGCATACGCGCAACGAACAGAAAGATGATGAGTAACAGTTAGCCCCCTGCCTCAAGTGAATGAAGCAGGGGGCTTTTATTTTCATCTGTGCGAACCATTGTCAGAATTTTTAGCAATTTTTTCTTGCTTTTGCATAAGATAGAGTATCCTACCTTCCGCCAGAAGGCAGGGCAGGACTGAAGGAGGAACCGCCCCCTTATCCAAGGAGCCGGGTGTACGTTCACACCTGGTGAGAGGTGTTCCCCTTATTTTGATAAAGGAGGGAAACGGTATGTCGGAAAACGATAATATGAGTTTTGCGATTTCACAAGAAGACTGGTCCCTCCACCGTAAAGGCCATGATGACCAGCAGCGGCACCAGAGAAAAGTACAGGACGCCATAAAAAACAATCTACCAGATCTCGTATCCGAAGAAAACATCATCATGTCTAACGGCAGAGATGTCGTCAAAATCCCAATCCGATCACTAGATGAATACAAAATCCGCTATAACTATGACAAAAACAAACATGTTGGCCAGGGAGACGGCGACAGCCAGGTGGGGGACGTTGTAGCGCGTGATGGAAGCAGTGAGCAAAAGGCAGGCCCTGGAAAAGGGAAAGGTGTCGGAGATCAGCCGGGTGAAGATTATTATGAGGCGGAAGTTTCGATGTTGGAGATTGAGGAAGCGTTTTTCAAGGAACTGGAGCTTCCGAACCTCCAGCAAAAGGAACAGGATGAAAATACGATTGAAGATATAGAGTTCAACGATATCCGCAAAACCGGCTTGATGGGAAATGTCGATAAAAAACGGACGATGCTCGCCGCCTATAAACGGAATGCGATGGAAGGAAAGGCATCCTTCCAGCCGATTTACCCGGAAGACTTACGCTACAAAACATGGAATGAAATCCAAAAGCCCGACTCCAAAGCAGTCGTCATTGCCATGATGGACACCTCGGGTTCGATGGGGCTGTGGGAAAAGTATATGGCACGCAGTTTCTTCTTCTGGATGACAAGGTTTTTGAGAACCAAATATGAAACAGTGGAAATCGAATTTGTAGCCCATCATACGGAAGCGAAAGTAGTCTCTGAAGAAGATTTTTTCTCCAAAGGCGAAAGCGGCGGAACGATTTGCTCGTCTGCATACCGTAAAGCACTTGAGTTGATCGAGACGAAATACCAGCCGTCACGCTATAACATCTATCCGTTCCACATATCCGATGGTGATAACCTGACATCAGATAATGCACGGTGTCTCAAATATATCAAGGAAATCATGAAAGTCTCCAACATGTTCGGCTATGGTGAAGTGAACCAGTATAACCGGCATTCGACCTTGATGAGCACTTACAAAAATGTCGATGAGGAAAAGTTCCGTTTCTATGTTATGAAAAAGAAGAGCGATGTGTTCTATGCGATGAAGCACTTTTTCAGCAATGAGGAAGAAAAGGCGGTAATGTAATGCCGAAATGGGCCTGCTTATGCGGGCCTGTTTTCATGGAAAACAACACCATTAAAGCATGGTGCCGGCCAACGGCCTCGGGACGCTCCATTTCCGTGGACGAATCATCAGGCTCACTATTTCGCACCAGGAAATAAGAGTGCTGTGCCGAAACTTAAGCAATGCAGCCAGCGGTTTTGGAATAGATGGGTTGAATTCTGGTCAGGGCAGCCGCGAAATAAAAGATTGACGTTTTTGAGAAAAATGGATAATATATTTATTAAGATGGATACAGGTAATAAAGGGGAGTAGCTTTTACAGTAAAGTCGTCATTTCAGGGAAACCTCGGCTTTACTGGCAACTCACGTTGTTAGCAAGACCTTTGCCGCCAGAGGCATAGGTCTATTTTTGTGGCCTTCGCCGTAATGGGCGGGGGCCTTTTTTCGTGGAAAAGACACTTTCCGTCAAGCGGATCCCAGGAAAACATGTATGAATCGGCTGGCTGCAGCAGCTGCCCGGAAATGTCTTTTTACAAAAGCTACTCCATCGGATTATTAACGGGGCCTCAGATGATGCCCGGTAAGGGGGACAAAAAATGGAAGCAGGTTTGCTGCTTGAGTATGGCTGGGTTTTACTTGTATTAATCGCTCTGGAAGGACTGCTTGCCGCTGACAATGCGCTTGTGCTGGCAATTATGGTAAAACATCTTCCGGAAGAAAAAAGGAAGAAGGCACTGTTCTACGGACTTGCCGGTGCGTTTGTGTTTAGATTCGCTTCACTGTTCGTCATTTCATTCCTGGTTGATGTATGGCAGGTGCAGGCGATTGGCGCCCTCTATTTGCTGTTTATTTCAATTAATCATATTGTCAGGAAAACAATAAAAAAACAATCAGAGGGGGTAGACAATCTTAAAAAAACGAAGGAAAAAAAGCCATCCGGGTTTTGGGTAACTGTCATTAAAGTCGAGCTGGCTGATATCGCGTTTGCAGTCGATTCCATCCTGGCAGCGGTCGCACTTGCCGTTGCACTGCCGGCTTCAGGACTTCCGGCAATCGGCGGATTGGATGGCGGAAAATTCCTCGTCATATTCGCCGGCGGTTTGATCGGCTTGATCATCATGAGGTTTGCGGCGAACTTTTTCGTCACACTGCTTCATAGAAGGCCCGGCCTGGAAATCGCAGCCTTTATGATTGTCGGATGGGTTGGTGTGAAGCTTGCCGTGTACACACTTTCGCACCCCGCCCTTGGTGTTTTATCAGAGGCGTTCGCTCATTCAACGGCATGGAAGGTCTCCTTCTACGCTGTCCTCGTGTTGATCGCACTTGGAGGCTGGCTGTTTTCAAACGATAATGCGGAGAAGGACCAGGAAGTTAAGGAATTACAGCAATCTGAAGTATAATACTGGAGAGAGGCGGCTTGAAGGGAAGAACCTTTTCGAGCCGTTTTTTTACTGTATAGAAATAAATTTTCTGCAGGGAAGTGTTCAGACGCAGCGGCCGATTTTAAAAATATAGGCAAGGGCACCTGGCCTGAAGACTCATCAATCGGCGATTTTCTTTACACTATAAAAATAGTACCTTGTCCGGAAAAGATAAAGAGATTTACCCTTTTTCTATAGTAAAAAAGTTGTTCTGCCCCTATTTCCGTTTTATAATGGCAACATACAGTAAAAACCGGCATATTAGACGATACATAGCCAGCTGTTTTTCACTATTGGAGGTTCTTATAATGGATAATAAAAAAGCACTGGCCATTCTTTTTTTGGTCATGTTCCTGGTAATGGCCGGTTTCGGCATTATTATACCCGTCTTGCCTTTTTACGCAGAGGAGATTGGAGCAAACCCGACAGAGCTTGGGCTTCTTATGGCGGTATACTCATTTATGCAGCTATTATTTGCTCCGGTATGGGGGAAGATTTCCGATCGGGTCGGCCGCAAACCTGTCATCATGATCGGCATTTTCGGACTGGCCGTTTCATTTTTCCTTATGGCCATTGCCACTGAGTTATGGATGCTGTTCGCGGCCAGAATCCTAGGAGGGTTTCTATCCTCGGCCAACATGCCGACGACAATGGCTTACGTTGCAGATGTGACATCAGATGAAAATCGCGGAAAAGGAATGGGGATCATCGGTGCCGCTATCGGTCTCGGATTTGTGTTCGGGCCTGGTATCGGCGGCGTCTTTGCCGAATACAGCCTGAGTGCTCCTTTTTTCCTTTCCGGCATTCTTTCACTTATAACCTTCCTTGTCGTGTTATTTGTATTGAAGGAATCGCTTCCTCCTGAAGCACGTACAGCCGAAGGCAGCAAACGAGAATCACGCTGGGCGGCTTTTAAGGGCGAAGTGACGATTTTGTATATCCTGCAATTGTTCGTTTCGTTTTCCCTGGCAGGCCTTGAAGCGACTTTTGCTTATTTTGCCGCTGAAAGAGCAGGGCTTGATGCTAAGTCACTCGGATATATTTTCATGATTATGGGTCTTGCAGGCGCTTTTGTACAGGGGGGCCTGGTTGGCAGGTTGACAAAGCGTTTCGGTGAAGGGAAGGTGATCCAGGGCGGAATCATCGTTTCCGCCATCGGATTCGGGCTTGTACTGCTGGTAAATGATTTTACAACGGCAGCGATATACTTGACGATATTCGGCATCGGTAACGGTGTTATCAGGCCGAGTGTATCTTCTTTGATCACAAAAGAATCTCATGCAGGTTACGGATCGGCTACCGGACTCCTTTCTTCGTTTGATTCGCTGGGACGCATTGCAGGGCCGCCGGTAGGTGGATGGCTGTTTACGATTGCCATTGGACTGCCCTACATTTTTGGGGTCATCATTTCAATTGGCGCCCTTATGCTGTACGCTGTCTATGCCATCCGAAATAACAAAAATGAACCGCACGCCGTATAATGAAAGGCAGGAAAGCATTCATAGCTTTCCTGCCTTTTTTTGCAGTATAGAAGCTTGTCAACAGGAAATGTTTCTATACAGCGGCCTAATCTAAGAATGCAGGTATGGGGTGCTGTGCCGCTGTGTTAGCCTGGAATCTCGCCAATTATGAGTTTTCTTCATTATTGGCTTTGTGCATTTCATATGGTGATATAAAAAACACTGGAGTTAAAACTGTAAGCCGCATGAAATCATCCGGTTTTTAACGCTCTGTCATATTGGAATGTCCATTTACGAAAGGGGAGACAGGGGAAGTTGATTCCCATGTCAACGGAGGGCTCAAAGTGTAACTTAGACATCCTTATTAAAAAAATGAGCAATAAGTATGTCACAATTGATTTAAATAGTATATAATATTAACCAGGTTCAGATGATGAGTATCATAATTCAATGAAAATAAAGATCAGGAGGGAATGGAAGAATGATAGGCCATAAATTTATTTTAGGATTCGAAGACATCGGCAAAGAAGATATTCCTAAAGTTGGCGGTAAAGGTGCCAACCTCGGAGAATTGACTCGGAATGGGATTCAGGTGCCTCCTGGTTTTTGTGTGACATCTGATGCATATATTGCTTTTATTGAAGAAAGCGGGCTGCAGGAACGAATCAAGGAAGCATTGGAAGGCCTCGATTTTGAAAACACGGACATCTTAACAGAGAAAAGCCGGGGGATTCGCAGTCTTATAGAAGAAACACGCACCCCTGATCATTTAAGGGATGAGATTGTAAGCGCTTATGAAGGTTTCTGCCAGACCGTCGGACAGGACAATGTCCAGGTAGCTGTCAGAAGTTCCGCTACAGCTGAAGATTTACCTGAAGCATCGTTTGCCGGCCAGCAAGATACATATCTTGAGGTAGCCGGCACTGACGGGGTGCTTGAGCATGTCAAAAAATGCTGGGCTTCCCTCTGGACAGCCCGGGCCATCTATTATAGGGAACAGCAGGGCTTCAATCACTTTGATGTTGCGCTGAGTGCTGTCGTACAAAAGATGGTGAACAGTGAGAAATCAGGTGTCATGTTTACCGCTAATCCAATTACACATAACCGCAACGAAATCATGATCAATGCAAGCTGGGGACTTGGCGAAGCTGTCGTATCCGGAATGGTATCTCCGGATGAATATGTAATCGATAAAAAGAGCCTGGAAATGACCGAAAAACATATTGCCAATAAAAATGTCATGGTTGTGAAACGTGATCACGGCAATGGGACGGTTGAAGTATCTGTAAAAGACTATCTCGGTTTCGAAAAGGTGAAGGAACAATGCCTTACTGCAGAAGAAATTGAAAAACTGGCCAGTCAGGCTGCTGAAGTAGAGAATGTGTACGGCCAGCCGCAGGATATCGAATGGGCATATGACGATGATACGAAAGAGTTATATATTTTACAGGCGCGGCCAATCACAACGCTGAAGGGGGAAGAGCAAAAAGATATGGAAGCGACAAAACAGACAGAAGAACGAAAGGTACTTATAAAAGGACTCGCTGCTTCTCCGGGAATGGCAGCCGGAAAGGTGCGCAAAGTCAGGGATGTCCCTGAATTCGCCAAAGTGGAAGAAGGAGATATTCTCGTTACGACGATGACGAATCCGGATATGATCCCGGCAATGAAACGGGCGGCAGCCGTCATTACTGATGAAGGCGGAAGGACCTGCCATGCGGCTATCGTTTCCCGGGAGCTCGGCATACCATGTATCGTAAGCGCAAACCATGCGATGGATGTGCTGGAGGATGGTTCGGAAGTGACTGTCGATGCGATTCGCGGGGTTATCTATAAAGGAAGAATGATGCAGGAGGAGCAGAAGGCAGAGACTTCCGCACAGGGCCAGCAGGCATTTGACACGGCGCTGCTTGAACAGCTGACGGCCCCTGTCACGGGAACAAAACTGTATATGAATCTTGGCGAGCCGTCTGTCATCAATAAATATAAGCAGCTTCCTTTTGACGGAATCGGGCTCATGCGGACTGAAATGATTTTCAACGATTACGTGCAAGCCCATCCGATGTACCTGCTTAAAACGGGGCAGGGCGACTTCATGATCGACAAACTGGCAGAAGGGATTACAACAGTCGCCCAGGAAATCTTCCCGAAGCCGATCGTTGTCAGGCTTAGCGATTTCCGCACAAATGAATTCCGCGGATTGAAAGGCGGGGAGGAAGTCGAGCCGGTCGAACATAACCCGATGATTGGCTGGCGCGGTGTATCGCGTTATATTTCTCCAGAATATCGCGAAGGATTCAGACATGAATGCCGGGCAATCAAAAAGGTCCGGGAAGAATTCGGCCTGACCAACGTATGGGTAATGCTTCCGTTTGTCCGCACGACATGGGAACTGGAAGAAGCAAAGAAAATCATGGCTGAAGAAGGTCTTGTCCAAAACCAGAACTTCAAGCTGTGGATTATGGCAGAAGTGCCTTCCGTCATTTTTGCAGCCGAAGAGTTTGCACAGCTTGTCGACGGCTTCAGCATCGGAAGCAACGACCTCACTCAGCTTGTTCTCGGCATCGACCGGGATTCTGGCATCCTGAACCGCATGGGCTACTTTGATGAAAGGGATATTTCGGTGAAACGGGCCATCCAGACACTCATAAAGGCAGCGCATAAACACGGGAAAACCGTTTCAATTTGCGGACAAGGGCCATCGCTGTATCCTGACCTTACCGAGTTTCTTGTGGAAGAAGGGATTGACAGCATCAGTGTGAATCCGGATACCGTCTCATACACAAGAAGGCTGATTGCACAGGTTGAACAGCGATTGATTTTAAAGAAATTGCGCGGGTAATGAATGACAGAACAAATGCGCAAGGCGGCCGTTTAGCGGCGTACGCATAAGCGGGGGTACCCGCAGGGAGGTGCTCTTTCCTCCCGGAGCGGATCACCGCTTATGACGATAGCCGCTGGCGGCTGGAGCTGGACGATTCCCTTCCGGCTTTTTATCCACAACGGTTACATGGTATAATTTCCTTAACAATGAAAAAAGGCTCCGGTCAATGCCGGAGCCTTTTTGTTTTGCTTATAGGGTCTTATTGATTTATAAGGTTTTACCAGTGGCCCCGAAACGATAAGTATGGGACGTCAGGTGTGCAAGGTCCGCTGACAAATTCATACCTCACATGGCAAACTTGTACACAGCGGCTGGCTCAGGTGATGATTCGATCAGGTCAATCTGCTTTTGAAGTGAAAACATAATTTGAAAGTTTTCCTCTTCGGGTGTTTTTGGGATTTCTTCGATGATGATTTTCATCCCGCTTCGATGATAAAATTCGAAAGAATAAACCATTCCTATATCCCACCCCTTTAATTTGTTCACAAGATTATTTTATATTAAATTTTCTGAATAATCAATATCCTTGATTGATGTGTTGTTAATTAATTCCTTTTTTAAGAGAATAGACCCATATGAAGCGAATGTAAAACAGAGCGTTTTCGTTTGAAATAAGGGAAAAAGGGAAAATCATTTCAAAAGGAGGAGATGGAATGGCAACTGATAAGCAGAAGTTCGCACTTGGATTATTGACCGGCGGGGCCCTTGTTGCTGCTGCCGCCGTTACTTCGTTAAAAAGCGATGCAAAAGAAAATAACGAATCACTCAAGCAGGAAACACAGGATACAAAGGAAGAAGCGAGCGAAATGTTTCATCACAGTAAAAGCGGCGTCAAGCAGTTTGTTACAGGAGTAAAAGAGGAAATTTCTGATTGGCGCGATGAAACGAAGCCAGTACAACATCGGCTGAATGACCATCTCCAGGAAGTAAAAGAGACTCAAAAGGAACTGAAGAGTGAACTGAAGCATTCAAACCAGCAGGCAAATTAAAGCATACAAAAAGGCTCCATTTCCGGAGCCTTTTTGTATGCTTTATGATTATTCGTTAATTGGCTGGTAGACTTTAGGGAGATTGCGCTGTTTATTTTTGCCGAACTCATCCTTGTATCGTTTATACATAGACATTCCAGCACTGCCCCATTCAAGGGCTTTTGCAATCGTCCTTTTATTTGAAGTCGTTTTGTTCGAAACCGTTTCACTCACTTCTTCAATTGAATGATTGACAGTCTCCAGTGCATCGCCGACTTTTTCAATCGATTCGGCTACAGGAGTCAAACGCTGAGCCTGCTCTTCAATTCCGTCAGCAAGTTTATTTGTTTTATGAAGCAAGACGGTTGCCTCGGTCGTAATGCCATTGATCTGCTGATCGAGCCCTTCTGTCACCTCAGCTACATTTTCAAGTGTCTTTTCCGCTTGTTTAAGTACCTTAACTAGATATACAACAAGGCCGGCAAATGCCAGAGCAGCAATTAATGCAGCTAAATATCCTATCCACTCCATGATTTTCACTCCTTCGATGTTTTGGTATACATATCCCCTTGAATCCACTCTTTTAAACTTCCTGGGGCATTCAGGTGTTTGTATTGCCAACTTGAAAACACCAAGCTCAGATCAAGTTGCTTGCTGCTAACCCGACGCAAAACTGCTCGGCAGATGCACCAAGCCCCGCTCACTATTCGTTTCAGAATCTCGAGGGATGTATCCACAGTTTTAACTTTAACTTATCGAATGCCAGGTATTTAAGCAGGACACCCGGCTGCTTCTCGTAAAGATGTTTATAACGATGGACAAATTATTTTCAGGTTAGCAAATCATAAAAAACGGTGCCGCTGAGGGCACCGTTTTTTATCTATCATAACGAAATCATATTCGCAGTTATGCTTTTGCGGCAGCTTTCATCACTGCACTTACAATCAGAATCAAGACGATAGCACCAATCAGGGCAGGTACAATCGCAAAGCCTCCGACTGTTGGACCCCAGCTGCCAAGAATGAGATCACCGAGCCATGCACCGACAAAACCAGCTACGATGTTCCCGATGATTCCTCCTGGTAAGTCACGTCCAACGATTAAACCGGCTAACCAGCCAATGATACCTCCAATAATTAGAGCCCAAATAAATGAAAGCATTTTGTTTATACCTCCTTTCGAATTTGTTTTTTGTATATCCGCCTTTCGGAGAGTGCAAACATGTTTTTTTACAAATAACGGGAAGGAAATAACTTGATGTCTTGCTTCCATTTGGGTATAGTAGAACAGTGGTGACCAATTGGTCATATGGGTTTTGATAGCTTATAAACAAAAGAAAACCTTCATTTATCAAGTGTTGAAACGTAAGAAGCCATAAACCTGGATTTGATAAAGATGACCGTTTAGTCATATATGATAAACTGTGTATTTTTGAAAGGGGAAAAAAATATGAGAATCAGTAAGTTTTCGATTCGCCGCCCGGTTTTCACACTGGTGACGATGGTCCTCGTTATCATTTTGGGCGGAGTTTCGCTGTTGAATATCCCTCTGAAACTAATTCCTGATTTAAACCCTCCTGTCGGTGTTGTTGTCGCAAATTATCCGGGGGCAAATCCTCAGGAAGTGGTCGAGGAGGTCTCGAAGCCGCTTGAAGATCAATTATCTACGCTTCCTGGATTGAAAAGGATAACATCAACATCCCAGGAAGGTGCAAGCTTGACAGTTATGGAGTTCAGTTGGAGTACAACAATAGATGACGTGGAGACAGACATCCAGAGCAGGGTTGATCAGACGAATCTTCCGGATGATGTGAAGAACCCCCGTTTTATGAAATTTGATCCATCCCAGTTTCCGATTATCCAGTTGTCGCTGACTGCCGGAAACAATTCAGATGAACTTGATGATCTTGCTGAAGAGCTGGAGCAGGAACTGACTAAAGTCGAAGGTGTTGCAAGTGTCGATATGTCCGGAATCACAGTGAAGGAAGTAAAAGTTCTTCTCGATCAGGATGAAATGACAAAGTATGGATTGACACAGGATGATGTCAAAGACGTAATCCAGGCCAACGACGTCTCCATGCCGGGCGATACGGTGAAAAACGGTTCAAAAGAACTGACAACACGTGTCCTGTCGGCATTGGACTCGGTCGATACGTTGAAATCCCTCAACGTCGCAGTCAATCCGGCCAATGGTGAAAAGGTGAAGCTTCAGGATATCAGTACAGTTAAAGTTGAACCTGTCGAGTCAGATGTTCTGACGAGAACGAACCAGGAGCCATCTGTATTATTGAGTGTTTTGCAGCAGACTGATGCAAACACAGCGGAAGTGTCTGAAGCATTCCAGGACCGCCTGGATGAACTTCTGGAAAAAGAAAAGTACGAAGAAGTGGAAGCGGCGGTTCTGTTCGACCAGGGTGACTTTGTGGAACAGGCAATCGGGAGCATGGCAAACGCTTTGATCCTTGGCGGCCTTTTTGCGATGATTATCCTTTTCCTGTTCTTGCGCAGCGTGAAAAGCCCGATTATTATCGGAGTAGCCATTCCGTATTCGGTCATCGTCACATTTGTGCTCATGTATTTTGCGGATTTCACACTCAATATTATGACGCTTGGCGGACTGGCACTGGGAATCGGCATGCTTGTCGATAATGCGATTGTAGTCATTGAGAATATATACAGACACCTATCGATGGGGAAAGACCCGAAGACTGCGGCGAGTGATGGTGCTGCTGAAGTAGGCGGGGCCATTACAGCATCAACGTTAACAACGGTTGCTGTGTTTTTGCCGGTGGTGTTCATTACCGGCATTATCGGAAACTTGTTCAAAGAGTTTGCGCTCACAATCGCATTCAGCCTCTTTGCATCACTCGTTGTTGCGCTGACTGTTGTTCCGATGCTCGCCAGCCGATGGCTGAAAGCGCCGAAGGAAAACATTGAAGAAAATAGACAGAAGAGCACGTTTATGACATCACTTGATTCAGCGATAAAATGGGCACTGAAACATCGCGTTATCGTTCTTCTCGTTACATTTCTGCTGCTTCTAGGCGGAGGATACGGTGTTTATACAGTAGGCACCCAATTCCTTCCGACAGTAGATGAGGGATTTTTCACGATCACGGTAACCGAGGAAAATGGAACATCCCTTGAGGAGACGGACAATACAATTTCTGCGATTGAAAATATACTTGATGGCAAAGAAGAAATTTCAGAGTACGTCAGTCTTGTCGGCACTACGCAAAATGATTCGTTTTCAGGAACCGGTTCGTCAAGCAAGGCTGAAATTTATGTGAAGATGGTCGATATTGACAAACGGGAATTATCGACAGCTGAATATGCTGATGAACTGGAGAGAGATGTGAAAAATGCAGCTGGAGATGCCGAAGTTAATTTCAATCTTCAATCTTCAACCGGAACATCGCCGAACACGCTTGTTTTTCATGTCAGGGACACTGATGAAGAGAGGCTGACAAATACAGTTACGGATTTAACAGACTCGATTCGTGAAATTGACGGTGTAAAAGAAGTGTCGAACGATGAAGTGGATACAGTGGAAGAAGTTCAGATCACCATAGATAAGGATAAAGCATTCGATAACGGACTGGCACCGGCACAGGTAGCAATGGTCGTCAATAATGTGACACGCGGCACAACAGCATCCCGGATGGAGATGGGTGGTAATGAAATTCTGGACGTGACGGTCAGTTATCCCCCGGACGTGACGGAAAGCACGGATAACTTGAAGGATATTCAAATCAAGAAGTCTGACGGTTCCTATATAGCCCTTGATGAAGTCGCTGAAATTGAGACTGGAACAGGCCCGGTTTCAATCAACAGGATCGATCAGGAGAAAGCTGTCCAGTTCAATGTGAAGTATACAGCCGATTCATCTCTTGGCGACATTTCTGCACAGGTGGATGAAAAGATCGAGGAACTTGACTTGCCGGAGGAAACTGAAATCACGTACACAGGGGATCGTGAACTGATGGAGTCTTCCATTCAGGATCTTGGCAAGGCCTTCCTTCTCGCAATAATTCTTGTGTATTTAGTTATGGCTGCACAGTTCGAATCATTGAAGTATCCGTTCGTCATCATGTTCACTGTGCCGCTGATTGTGATTGGCGTATCGATTGGCCTTACGGCAACCCGGACCCCCGTTGGCGTGACAGTAGCAATCGGTTTGATTGTGCTTGCCGGAATAGTCGTGAATAACGCCATTGTCATTGTCGACTATATCAATCAGAAAAAACGTGACGGCCTTAAGACATACGATGCGATCGTCATCTCGGTTAAGGACAGGACACGTCCTGTATTGATGACAGCCCTGACGACTATTCTTGGCTTGATACCACTCGCCATTGGGCTCGGTGAAGGGACGGAAATGCAGCAGCCGATGGGCATCACAGTTATTGGCGGTTTGATTTCAAGTACATTCCTGACACTGTTTGTCATCCCGGTTGTATACAGTTACTTTGATAAACAGACAAGGCGGATGAATAAAAAGTACGTCACACCTGATGGTCAGTTAATTCCAGCTTATTTGCTTGATGAGCGCGAAGATAAGGCCGATAAGGGCGAACTCGCAAGGCAGGATGAAGACATGAACAATTATCCTGTTTCCGACCGCACCTACACACGGGAAGAAATGGTTGATATGCTGGAAGATCTCGTCTATTCATTAAAAAGGGGGCGCAGGCATGGGAATGACCAGGATGAAGACCGGGATGAGTAAAGCCGAGCTTCATCCGCTGTCAGGTTTGGTTCAGATGACAGTTTGCTTCCCGGCAGCATCCGGTGGGAAAGAGGAGGAGCTGGTATGAACGAAAAAAAGCAGCTTGTCATCAATACGGCTATGAAGCTGTTTGCACAAAACGGCTACCACGCCACCTCCATGCAGGAAGTTGCAGATAAATGCGGAATAGCGAAAGGGTCGCTTTATAATTATTTCTCATCGAAGGAAGACCTCCTTTTGTCTGTTTATCAATATTATTATAATTTGATGAGAGGCAACATCTTGAAAGCTGTCGAGGAATCAGGGTTGCAGCCTTTGGAACGGCTCCGCTTGAAAATTGAGATGCAGCTGAAGGAACTGATGCGTTACCGTGATTTTATTCAGATGCAAATGCGCGAACAGGCATTTCCCATCAATGAAGAAATCAGTGCCTTTTTACTGAAAACGAGAAGTGACACGCTCAACTGGTATGCTGAACATTTGATTCGGATATACGGTGAACGGATGCGAAGCCATGCGTATGATGGAGCGGCACTTCTTAGCGGCATTCTGAAGGAATACGTCGGTTTCATCATCTTCGACCGGCAGACAATTGATATCCATCGGCTGTCTTCCTTTATCGTGAACCGTTTCAATGATATGGCGCTTGGCCTGATGGAGGAGCCGGATATCATCCTGGGAACAGACACTGTGCAGAAGTTCCTTGATGTCACTCCTTTTGAAGAACAATCAGAACTGCAGCAAGCCCGCGATCTTGCGGAAAAGCTTACTTATGAAATTAAGGACCTTGACCTTGCCCCTGAATTGAAGCGGCATCTCCTGGCGGCCGCTTCCAGGCTGAAGGAAGGGCTGAGAGGCAAATTGACGGACAAGGACTTTGTGGAAATCCAGCAGCATCTCCTTACCGTCGCTTCTTCTGGCATTCCGGAACTGGCAGCCTGCTGGGAGCCTATCATCCCCCTTTTGCGGCAGTTGCAGAACGGCAAGCGAAAGTGAGGGAGTTAAATGCCAGGCAATTGCCTGGCACTGTTATGTAAACTTTTTGCAGCATAGATTTACAAATTTTTCTCCCCATAATCAACTCGCAGTTCGAACATAATACTGCTGAAAGGGGAGTTGATGATGAGAAGCACAATTCGAGAAATGATGTCCAAAGACGTTGCGGCCGTCACAACGGACCAGTCCATCCAGGAAGCTGCGGCTTTAATGAGCCAGTACAATGTCGGATCCCTTCCGGTTGTCCAAAATGGACAAATCAAGGGTATCGTAACGGACCGTGACATTACGCTCCGTTCTACAGCTGCAGGTAAGGATACGCATGTACCTGTATCACAGGTAATGACATCACAGGTTGTGTCGGCAACTCCGGAGATGGATATGGATCAGGCTGCACAGCTTATGTCCCAAAACCAGATCCGCCGCCTGCCGGTTGTGGAAAACAACCAGATTGTCGGTATGGTCGCCCTTGGCGATATGGCTGTGAAACAGCCCTTCCAGGATGAGGCGGAAGAGGCCCTTGCCAGTATTTCTGTCCCGACAAATTCCCAGAGCAAGCCGGCCCAGTCCGGGCAAACGAATGGACAGCAGTTTCAATAACCCTTTTTCAGAAGGAAGCATCCGGTGACGGGTGCTTTCTTTCATGTAACAGCGAAACAGAGAGTGATTAAAATTGGAAGCACATAAAAAATCGGAATGGTGGACAAAAAAATTTTGGCTGTGGAATAATATAATGTAAATGCAGGGGAAACCGCTTCTGTATTGAACTTAAGCAGTGCAGGACCTAATCGACGCCGAATGATGTTTACTGGCCGGTGTCTTGTATGGAAACGGGTGTTCGGTATGTATGAAGCGGATGCCGTTTGGCGCGAAACAAGGGCAATTCCGCGTGAAAACAGGCGTTTGGCGTGAAACAGACCACATGCGGATTGAAAACTGCGTATCAAGGCGTGTTAAGCTGCCAATTTGCCATGAAACAGCTGAGTTATGGCGTGAAAACGACACATTGCCGGGAAGAGATTAGACGCCTTGCGTGAAACTGCCTCAGCTGCACGTGGATTTCTCTGTGGATGGTGTGACCCCCCGACTCTAATACTTGAAAGTAGTCTTTTTTTCATAAATCTTTTACGAATAAGGTGAAAAATATGATAAAAGCAGTTGTATTTGATTTTGATGGATTGATTTTTGATACAGAAACCCATGAATATAATGTCCTTCAGGAAATTTTTAAGGAACATGATGCCGAACTTTCGATGTCCGTCTGGGGGAAAGTGATCGGAACCCAGGCCGGGTTTGATCCGCTCGCTCATCTCGAAGAACAGGTCGGGAGAAAGCTGGATCGGGAAAAATTCAAAAAAGAAAGGCAAATCCGCTTTAACGAAAGGATAAAAGAAGAGGGGCCGCTCCCCGGTGTCGAAAATTATATTGACGGCGCAAGGGACCTTGGGATGAAAATCGGGCTCGCTTCAAGCTCGCATTATGACTGGGTGTCTTCCCATTTGACCAATCTCGGGTTATACGATCGGTTTGACTGCATTAAAACCGCGGATGATGTAGAAAAAGTAAAACCGGATCCGGCATTATATCTTGAAGCGGCTAAGTGCCTTGGCGTCAGGCCGGAAGAAGCTCTCGCATTTGAAGATTCCGCCCATGGAGCAGCTGCTGCGAAAAAGGCGGGAATGTACTGTGTCGTCGTACCGAACGCCGTCACGAAACATCTTGAATTTGGTGATAACATTGACGACTGCCTCGATTCCATGGCTGAATTGGAGCTTGCTTTACTGATTAACCGGCTCACAGGCCAATAACCGGTTCGCAAAATTGGCAAAGACTGCTTCTTTTTTAGCCGGTTGAATCGCAGCGCCTGCCAGCAGGAATTTAGGAAGCCTTCAGGTTAGAGACTAGAAAGTAAAGGGTATTTATAAAGGAATACATATGTCTGCAGGAGAACCGACTGTTGCCTGGCCTGCTTTGCCGGGCTATGAAAGGATTGGAAACTATGTCAAAGCTTGATCTTTCAAAATTTGAAAAGAGCATTATTGTTCGAAATATTAAAAAAGACGATATCAATGAAATTCTCGAACTGCAGAAGGTCTGTTTTCCGGGAATGAAGCCTTGGAAGCATGAGCATCTTGAAAGCCACATCGAAACCTTTCCGGAAGGCCAGTTTTGTGTGGAATTCGAGGGGGAAATCATCGGGTCCTGCTCAAGTTTGGTCGTCAATTTTGACGAATATGATGATCGCCATACGTGGGATGAGATTACGGATGAGGGATATATTACCAACCATGATCCTGATGGCTACAACTTATATGGCATTGAAGTGATGGTTCATCCGGAATACCGGGGTATGAATATCGGACGCAGGCTGTATGAGGCGCGGAAAGACCTGGCCAGAAGGATGAATTTGAAAAGCATCATCATCGGCGGAAGGATTCCGAATTATTATAAGTACGAAAAAGAAATGACACCGCGTGAGTATGTAGAGAAAGTCATTGACCGTTATATATACGATCCCGTCCTGTCCTTCCAGCTGATGAATGGATTCAATGTGATGAGGATTAATCCGAACTATTTGCCTGATGATAAGGCTTCGCGCCGCTATGCGACGCTTATGGAATGGAACAACATTGATTACCGGACGAAAACGCGCCGCCATTTTAAGACCTCTTTCCCGGTGCGGGTCATGGTCATTCAGTATATGATGAAAAAGATTGAATCCTGGGAGGATTTTGCCCGCCAGGTTGAATACTATGTTGATGTGGCAGCTGATTTCGGTGCGGACTTTGCGGTATTCCCGGAAATTTTCACAACCCAGCTCATGTCATTCCTTGATGAGAAACATCCGAGCAGGGCAATCAGAAAGCTGACCACCTATACCGAGGACTATATCAACATGTTCACAGAGCTTGCCGTCAAATACAATGTGAATATTATCGGCGGTTCTCACTTTGTGGAAGAGGATGAAAAAATTTATAACATCGCTTATCTTTTCCGCCGCGACGGCACGATTGAAAAGCAATACAAAGTGCATGTCACCCCGAATGAAAAACGATGGTGGGGTGTCAGTGAAGGCAATGAAGTCCGGGTGTTTGACACCGATTGCGGAAAAATTGCGATCCAAATCTGTTATGACATTGAATTCCCTGAGATGGCCCGGATCGCCACCGACAAGGGTGCCAACATCATCTTCGTTCCATTTTGCACGGATGATCGCCAGGGGTACTTGCGGGTCCGGTATTGTGCGCAGGCCCGAGCTGTTGAAAATCAAGTGTACACGGTCATTGCCGGTACGGTCGGAAACCTTTCCGAGGTTGAAAACATGGATATCCAGTATGCCCAATCGGGCATTTTCACCCCTTCCGATTTTGAATTCGCCCGTGACGGTATCGTGGCTGAGTGCAATCCGAACATTGAAACAGTGGTCGTAGGGGACGTGGACCTTGAAGTATTAAGGAGGCAGCGGAAATCAGGAACAGTGCGGCACCTGAATGACCGCCGCCATGACCTGTTTGAAGTGAAGTATCATAAAAAGTAATGCCAGCAAGCACCGGGATTCCGGTGCTTTTTATTCGTATCAGCGGCAAGCCCTTAGCAGTTCAGGGAATAGAGAGGAGCAATTATCATGCCAATTGATGGACAATCAATCTTGCCGGCCATCAGGAAAATGAAGGAATTTGAGAGAACCCTGACAAGCCCCTATACTTACATCGTGCTTCTTGACAGTCATATCGGCCAGTTGAAAGGCATTGCCAGGGAAACCGCCCGCCATAATAAAAAACTCATTCTTCATGCCGATTTGATTCAAGGATTGAAAAATGATGAATATGCAGCTGAATACCTAATTCAGGAAATCAAACCGGCCGGACTCATTTCGACAAGGGCTTCGGTCATCCTGAAAGCGAAACAAAAAGGAGTGCTTGCCATCCAGCGTATGTTTTTGCTGGATTCAACCGCATTGCAGACAAGCTATAAGCTGCTTGAACGGACACAGCCGGACTACATTGAAGTTCTCCCGGGAGTCATGCCGCATATCATCAAGGAGGTGGCCTTAAAAACGGGCATCCCCATTTTCGCAGGCGGTTTTATACGGACACCCGAAGAAGTTAGCCATGCACTTGAAGCGGGTGCTGTTGCGGTCACGACATCAAGAAAAGAACTGATTGATCATTTCAAAGGCAGGTGACGGGGTATGAAGGGAAACGTGTTTTCCGTGCCTATAAATGGTGGCATGCCGACATTACAGGCATTGAATCAAAGTTCAGCGCCAATAATGAGCTGACAGAAGAAAATATCTACAGCTGCGTTTGACAGAGCCTTTTCTTATAGAGAGGGTCAGCTGGAGAAAGAATAATCTGCTTTTTTTCGAAGGATTCTTCATACTAAAGTCTTAAATGACATTCATGCCGCTGTCTGAGCAAACGGTGGATCGTTTTCGGTATCATGATATAGAGAGTTACAAGGGGAGAGGGAGTATGGAAGTGAAAAAGCGGCTTGAGGAACTTGAGACGTTAAAAGCGATAGCTGAAACGCTGAACAGGGGTGAAAACTTAGAGGAGATGCTGCGGACGGCTCTGAAAGAGCTTCTTCATGTCACAGGGCTTTCGACGGGCTGGATTTTTTTAATTGAGGAAGACGGTTCTTTTCAGCTTGCCGCTGATGAATCGCTTCCTCAGGCCCTTGAGAATAACCGCAGCGAGCTCATGTGCAAAGGCACTTGCTGGTGCTTGAGTAAATACAATGACGGCCGCCTGAACGAAGCAGTCAATATTATCGAATGCAAGCGGATAGAAGACGCAATTGCCGGGCGAATCGGCGATACAGCAGGAATAACCCATCATGCGACTGTCCCGATCAAAGCCGGTGAGGAAAAATTCGGCCTCTTGAATGTTGCAGCTCCGCATAAAACGCATTTTACCACGGAGGAACTGGCCTTGCTTGAGGCAGTTTCGCTCCAGATCGGCACAGCGGTAAATAGGATGAAACTGTTCCATCAGCAGCAAATACGGGCCGAGCTTTTTTGGAAACTCGGCGAAATCAGTTCGTTTTTGAATTCCGGGCGGGCGGAAGAAAATCTTCTGGAGAACACACTCCGCCGTATCCTGGACATTTTTGAATGGACGGCAGCAGCCATCACATGTAATGGAGACAGGGCAATATCAGGAGATACTGCAGGCCTTCCAGTGTACAGGGTGGAAATCAAAACAGGCAAAACCAAAGGTGAGCTGGCTGTGTATCAAAGTTCGCTGGATCGTCATGAAAAAGAAGTCATCGAACAGATTGCCCGCCATGTCGGGATTACGCTTGAGAATTTGCGAATTGAGAAAAAACAGCGGGAAGTGTCGGTGCTGCAGGAGAGAAATAGGCTGGCCCGCGACTTACATGATTCAGTGAACCAGCTGTTGTTTTCCGTAACATTGACGCTAAGGGGCGCCTGCGAAATGACGGAAGACGAGGAACTTAAAGATACCCTTGACTATGTCCAGCAGCTGTCGACTGAGGCTCAAAAGGAAATGAGAGCACTTATCTGGCAGCTCCGGCCGATGGGTCTCGAAAAAGGGCTGACGGCAGCGCTCTCCCAGTATGCTGACTTGCTTGGGATTGAACTTTCGCTTGAAATCAATGGTGTCGCTGCGCTGTCACATGAGCTGGAAGAAGCGATTTGGCGGATCGGACAGGAAGCATTGAATAACATCAAAAAGCACGCCGGAACACCAAAAGCATCCGTAAGCATAACCCGCGAAAATCATACGGTTGTACTGGAAGTAGAAGACAGCGGAAGGGGATTTCAAATGGCTGAAACTCCTCATGATTCTGTAGGGATTAAAAGCATGAAAGAACGTGCCGCCCTTGTAAGCGGACGCCTTGCGATCGAAAGTGAACCAGGTTCAGGAACAAAAGTGACGGCGGTGTTTCAAGAAGAGGGAGGAGCTGGGGATGATTAAAGTTTTGATTGCTGATGATCATCATGTTGTAAGGCGAGGGCTTGGTTTTTTTCTGAAAACACAGAAAGATATCGAAGTAATCGGCGAGGCGGTTGATGGCAGGGAAGCGGTCGATAAAGCGCTTGAACTTAAGCCTGATATTGTGCTGATGGATTTATCGATGCCTGTAATGGATGGTGCTCAAGCTGCCGGAGAAATTAAGGAGAAAAATGCCGGCATCAAAATCCTGATTTTAAGCAGTTATTCAGATCAGGACCATGTCATTCCGGCTATAAAAGCGGGAGCATCGGGCTATCAGCTGAAAGATGTACAGCCGGATGAACTGGCGGCTGCAATCAGGGCGGTTGTCAACGGTGAAAGTCACCTGCATCCAAAAGTGACAGCACATGTCATGTCCCATTTGTCCTCTGGGGGCAGCCGGGAAAGGAAACGGCATGAAGACCTTACCCGCCGGGAAAGGGAAGTGTTATGCGAAATTGCAGGCGGAAAAAGCAATAAGGAAATTGCTTCAAACCTGATAATTACCGAAAAAACGGTGAAAACGCATGTCTCCAATATATTATCAAAGCTTGAAGTTGCTGACAGGACTCAGGCTGCACTCTATGCGGTTAAAAATGGGCTTGTATGTGAGAAGGAAATATCAAATGATAAAGAATAGTTGTAAACAAGTTATCCGGAGAAAATAAAATTTATGTGAATGCGGATAAAAATATGTATGAATGACAAATGAATACAAAAAATAAGAAGGAGGAAAAGCCCTCCTTCTTTTTTAACGTCAGAGACATGAAACCGGGTCAGGGTTCAATTTTTTTCCTTTCGTCGTAACGTTGCTATGTCAAAGATGTTTCGAAAGATGGTTCATACGTGTCTGTCGTCAATAAGGCATTATTGACGTACTGGTAAAGGGACCGGTGCTTCTGTTCTATGACGTCAAGATCGCCTTCGAATGTATAGGCGTGAAGGAAATGCTCAATCCGTTTCGACAGCATGTCATCCTTCGTCCTGACCATGAGAACAAGAAGATCGTCCCATAACGAACAGGTAATAAAAAACAGCGCTTTGTCATAGTCGGCTGTATTCAAATGTCGCATCCCCTTTCTGTAAGGGAGTACTTTTATTGTATGGAATCAACGTTTTTTTAAGCCTGGAAACAGCGTGTAAATGTTGGTTTTATCAAAAGAAGTTGTAAGGTATAACAGCAGTCGGGAGGTATTGCAGTGGGAGCGATCGAACGTAATGGATTCCGGTTTGAAGTCGAATACAGCGTCATGCAGCAGCGGGGAGCCGTACATGTCACAAATACAACAGACGGCAGCTTTGTAAGAGAAATTTCATTTTCCATGTACATGCAGCAATCTCCGACAGGGGACCAAATTGACGGACTGATCGATGGATTCCTCGAAGAAGTTGACGAAAATGGCCTTTATAACACGTAAGAAAAAGGATGAAAACTGTGCATGGTTACAAATTTAGAGGAAAAGACTAAAAAACATGAACGAAGAGTGCCTGGCAATTGCGAGGCAATTGCCAGGCACTCCAATAAGGAGGGAGCATGATGACAAACAGGAATGGAGCATATGGGAGCGGTAATCAGAATGCACCGGAGCGGCACGGTAAGGCTGGTGCTGGTATGAGCGGGGACAATAATAAGGGTACGGAGTATAATTCGAAGCGCGGCAGCAAATCGAGTTTGAAGAATCCGCAGAATCACGATTGACTTTTTGGTTCTTTAACCAATCGTGGAATAGCGGCTGACAACAAGATAAATAAAAAGGAGCACCGATCGCAAATGATCGGTGCTTTTCAATGATGCTTGTGTGAATGCCTTAGAGGGACATTCAAGATGCCGGGAGGCCTTAGATGCTCTGGAGGCCGCCTCTTACCATGTTGACGGCTTCACGGCTTGAATCAGTGTTGGCGACCTGATCGATCATTTCTTCCACCTGGCCATTGTTGTTTCTGTTAAGACGCTCGGTCACTTCTCTGCCAAGGTCCAGACCGTTGGTTCGTCTCATGCCGTACATGGCAGAGCCGACCCCGGCGCCTACAGCGAGCATCGAAAACAGCATATTCCGATTTCGATTCCGCTTCCTGCGGCGGCCGGTCACCATACCTAACAGATCCATCGTATTTTTTCTGAATCGATTTCTGCCTCGAAAGTTCAATTGTACCCCTCCGTTCAGCCTTTTTGTACGGAAATTCCGCACAAAATTAGTTTGTGACAACAAGTCTCAGTCATTCATTAAAGAAATGACAAGATGTGGGTGGCCTTCCTGATTATTATCCAAAAATGCTTTCATGCAAATGGGCCAATCAGGACATATTAACAACTGACAAACCAAAACAAATGGAGGTAAAACAACATGAAAAAATGGTTTATGTCTTTAGCCGCTTTTGCTTTGTCGTTTGGTGTGCTTGGAGCATGTAACATGGCTGGCGATAATGATGCCAATGATGATACAGAAAACATGCGTTATGAAAACGTCCGCTACAATAATGGCGATGGCAACGGTGTTCTGGACAATGATAACATGATTAATGACCAGCTCGGTGACCGTGATAACGACGGTATTATCGATTATGACAATCAGGAACCTGACCTTGGTGAAGAGCCGAATGAAGACAGGAATCCTGGTCAGATGGGTGATGATAATCGTCTCCGCAACATTAATGATTATCGAGACGGAAACATGGGTGTCGATAACGACTAACAAAAAAACGGTGCTTTTCCGGCACCGTTTTTTCTTTTGGCAGCGGGTGAAGTTGCCCGGTACAGGAGTCCGGCTTTCATCATTTCACCATCTCGTACATAAACATTTAGAAAGGGATTTAAAGGGGAGATGTGAAATGATGATTGAGGAACATAAAGCACTGAGCCGGGCGATAGAGGAAATCACTGAAATCGCGACCGGCTTCGGTCTTGACTTTTATCCGATGAGGTACGAAATATGCCCTGCTGAAATTATCTATACATTCGGTGCATATGGGATGCCGACCCGATTTTCCCACTGGAGTTTCGGAAAACAATTTCATAAAATGAAGCTCCAATATGACCTCGGCTTAAGTAAAATATATGAACTGGTCATCAATTCCGATCCTTGCTACGCGTTTTTACTTGACACGAACAGCCTGATTCAAAATAAGTTGATTGTGGCGCACGTTCTTGCCCACAGTGATTTTTTCAAAAACAACATACGCTTTTCCAATACAAAGCGGGACATGGTTGAAAGTATGGCGGCAACTGCTGACCGTATTAAACATTACGAGCATGAGCACGGAAAGGAAGAAGTGGAACTGTTCCTGGACGCGGTCATGGCAATCCAGGAACATATCGATCCATCGCTTGTCCGCCCGAGACTCGGTTGGAAGCTGGAAGAGGAATCCCCAGAACGGGATATGAAAAAGAAAACTGACTATGATGATTTATGGAAATTGGATAACAAACCGAAAGAAGCTCCGAAAACGCGTAAAAAAGTGAAAAAATTCCCGCCGCGCCCTGAAAAAGATCTGCTGTTATTCATTGAACAATATAGCAGGGAATTGGAGGACTGGCAGCGTGACATCCTAACAATGATGAGGGAAGAAATGCTTTATTTCTGGCCGCAGCTCGAAACGAAAATCATGAATGAGGGCTGGGCTTCCTACTGGCATGCACGCATTCTCAGGGAGATGGACCTGACGTCCGGGGAGTCTGTTGAATTTGCCAAGCTGAATGCAGGAGTCGTGCAGCCTTCCAAAACCCAGATCAACCCTTATTACCTTGGTATAAAAATGTTTGAAGATATTGAAGAGCGCTACAATAACCCGACGGAAGATATGAAAAAGAATGGCGTAAAACCGGGATCTGGACGCGATAAAATTTTTGAAGTGCGAGAAATTGAATCAGATATATCATTCATCAGGAACTATTTAACGAAAGACCTGGTGCTCCGTGAAGATATGTACTTGTTCCAGAAGCAGGGGAAGGATTATAAAGTCATCGATAAAGAATGGAAGGAAGTACGCGATCAACTGATTAACATGAGGGTAAACGGCGGCTTTCCTTTCATCACGGTCAATGACGGCGATTACTTGAAAAATGGTGAATTGTATTTGAAACACGGGTATGAAGAAATCGAACTGGACTTGAAGTATCTTGAAAAGGTGCTTCCGTATATCCATCAGCTATGGGGCCGGCCGGTCCATCTCGAAACGGTGATCGAAAACAAAGATGTGCTCTTTTCGTATAACGGCCGTGCTATGCACCGTAAATATTTATAAGCTTCCGAAACGAATCAAAAGGCTGCCGCATTTGAATGGCGGGGGCCTTTTTTGCAGTTAAGGAAATTATAAGTTTTAAGCGTCGTGGATAAAAAGCCAGAAGGGAATTGTCCAGCT
>NZ_LWBL02000047.1 GCF_001644195.2 Bacillus marinisedimentorum
CTTATGCGTACGTTGCTATGCGGGCGCCTTGCGCATTTGTTCAGCCAAGCAGAAACCTGCCTTATGCCGCATCCACGACAGCAAGTCCCCCAGATGATCACTGTCTTTTGCCGCAAGTCCAATCACAACCGCATTGTCGGCTGCAAGTATAAGGTCAATAACGCTTATTTTGAAATGGGTAGACCGTTTCCCGGCCATTATAACGATCGGTGCAGCTGTACTTGCCTGGACAGCGTTTAAAATGATCGTTGCTGAATCATTCCTTAAACCGTATTTTGCAGATCCAAGGATTAAATATAGGTTTGAGCTGTTGTGGTAGTGGAAGTAGTTGCTGCCGGCATGGAGAGAAAAGCACAGGCGTCTGAGTGGTGATAATGGTCAATAGGGCATTGTTAAAAGCTGCACAGGCATATCGTGCAGCTTTTTGATGAATGCATTGGAATTTAAAGGTTATTTTCTATGCTTTCGAGCTGGACAAGGTTGTCATTCGGATTTGTGCTGTTGACGGATGTTACTTCAAGTTCTTTGTTGAACTCTTCTCCTGCAAAGGATGTCAAGTTCACTTTCACGGTCTCATTGTCATTCATATGGCGGGTAAAGACTTCTTCACGCGGCACATTCCGTAATACGACATCAACATGCTCTTTACCGTCCAATTCGGTCTTCATTAAAGTGCCGTGTGCAAATTGGATGGATTCACCGCTTTTGTCCATTACAACATCTTTCAATTCGTATTCAGCCACATTGATCCCTCCTTTCACCTGTTTATATGTTTCATTACCGATTATTGGGATGGGGTAAACATTTTGGTTATTCATCCGTATTATTACTGTTTAGGTACTTTTTCACATTTCTTTTAATCGCACTTAGAATGTTTTGATAATTCAGTCCTTTGTGGTAAAGTTTATACGTGCATATCGGATGGAAAGGGGATCAGCGCATGGAGGCTGAACAACTGTTTCAGCAAATTTCCCAGGATAACAGGGCCATGGAGAGGTTGAAATATCACTCCCTCAGGGTCATGTACCTTGTATCCACTTTTGCTGAACAGCTTAATTGTTATGACGAAGATATCAGGGTGGCTTCTTTACTTCACGATATCGGTAAAACAGCCATCTCCGACCACATCTTATTTAAGCAGGGCAGGCTTAATGAGACAGAATTTTTAATGGTGCAAAGCCATTCCCAGATCGGCTATACAACCATAAAGGAACAGCTTAGCAATGAACGGGCTGCAGTTTTTGTGCTCCATCACCATGAACGGTGGGACGGCAAGGGGTACCCGCTTCAGCTTAAAGGCAGGGAAATTTCATACCAGGGAAGAATGATCGCTATCTGTGATGCATTCGATGCCATGACAGTGGAACGGAACAATTACGGACTTCCCGGTTTATCGTATGCGAAGGCAATTGAGGAACTTCGGCGCTGCAGCTGGAAACAGTTCGACGGGGACCTCGTGGAACACTTTATTGAAATGATGCTGAGTTTTGATATGCCGCCAACATGGGTAACGGCAGCTACACGATAGATGAGCATATCTTGCCAGCCAGAAATACATAAAGAATGATAAAAAGGCCTGTGTCAAGCTGACATCGGTCTTTTTTAACGTAAAGAAAAGCATAAAATGTCAGGAAAGGAGTGTTTGGCGCAGCGGCCAATTTTTAAGGGCACCTGCCTGCTGTTTGTGCCTGCAGGATTGCCAGTCGGCGAGCTTTCTTTATTTGATACAAACAGAAGTCCACCAGTGCACCATACAGTTTGTGGTTAAAGCTTTAATTGAGACAAGTGTAAATAAAAGGTGCTCATGCGCTGAATCTTGTGACAAGCATATTACAGCATTACCGATTGTGTAAAATTTCACAATAACTATTGACACCTGGTTAAATCCAGAGTAAAGTAGACTGAAATAGTAATTTCAGGGAAAAGTCCATCGGTTTAAATCGAAAAAAAATCTCTTGAACAAAGATATGTAAGCGTTTAACTAAGTGGCCTGCTGGATATATTGAACAAAGAGACGAAACGATTGAAAGAAATCACTGCAGAGTGAGGTGTTATATATGGAAAATAAATTACGGCAAGGAATCCAGTTGAAGAAGACTTTTCTCATAGAGAAATTAACGAAAAAACACGAAACAAAGACAGACGAGCAGCAGCTGGATAAATTAACGCTGACAGAGCTTGAAAGGGAATACCGGCATCAACTCGGGAAATGAGGATATGATGAAAAAGCGGCTGTGCACGAAGCACCAGCCGTTTTTTTATGTATGTATGATCCGTCGGCCATAAAGCGCCCACTGATCCTGAATATTGAACCGGCTGCGTTCCGGCATGCTAATGAACGAATCGGGCGGCAGGTCAAGCCAGAATTTTCTTCCGTTGTCCTCAGCAAGCGGAACAATCGTATTCCATAGTCCTGATTGCTTGAATAAATCTTCATGAAAGTATTTTACATGAAAGTAGGATTCTGCTTTTTCATCCGGCATGACAACGGCAAACCGGCTTCCTTTTTTGTAAAAAATGCACTTCGCCAAATAGACGTCACTGAGGAATTGCGGTTCATAAGGGAGCGGATAATAGCATTCATAAGGAAACAGCTGCAGTTCATTTTTTGCCGGAGGCAGCTGTTCAAGCAAATATCGCTTCTCCTCAACCCCCGTGACTTCATCCCATGTTTTGTCCTCGTTTCCTGTCAGGAAGGATGCATCAGCCGGATCGATTGTTACAGAATGGAAGGCACTGTGCATGTTCATGCCAAGTTTATGAAGCACTTTAACAGCAGCCGGGTTGTTTGTGTTGGTGGCGGCCCCAATCCATTGAATTTCTTCTTTTTCAGTCAGCGTTTCGGTGATTGCATGCAAAAGCTTTGTGGCATAGCCTTTTTGTAAATGGCTGCGGTCTGTCCGAAGCCGTCCGAGAACGGCATAACGGTTTTCAAAAAAAGTTACTCCCGCAATCACCACCATACTTCCATTTTCAAAAAGGCCGAACAACTCATGGCTCCGTGCCTCGACAATTCTCGGAAAGATACGGACGACATAGTCATCATTTATGCCGGTCTCCATATTTTTTAATGCTTCGATATCACTTGCGGTCAATTTTCTGATTTCCATCTTTCCGTTCCCCTTTTTTGCCAATAGTGTACCAGATAAGTATAAATTAACGATTATTGGTTTTATTCCAACAAACCTGAGCTTCGATGCGACTCGGCATTTTACAGTCAGATGTTTACTTATGCGTACGGACTTCCTTATTTGATCAAATAAGTGCTGATGAGCATCAAAAAGGAAATGATAACGGTTGCGGTCACCCACATCCAGGCAAGTGACATATTTCCGGTATCGATAGCCACATATATGGCGGTTGGCAGGGTTTGCGTCTTACCGGGAATATTTCCGGCAAACATAAGGGTGGCGCCAAACTCGCCCAGTGCCCTTGTAAAGCTCAGAATGCTGCCGGACAGGAGCGCTTTGATGGACAGCGGGATCGTGACCATCAAAAAAACCTTCCATTCTCCGGCCCCGTCAACCCGTGCGGCATCTTCAATATGATGTTCGACAGAAGAAAATCCGGTCTTTGCTGACTGATACATCAGCGGAAAAGCAACGACTGTCGCTGCAATGACAGCGGCCCACCATGTGAAAATTATCGGGTGGCCGAAAAGAGTTTCAATCATCTGACCCGCTACACTGTTTTTCCCGAAAATGACAATCAAAAAGAAACCGACAACAGATGGCGGCAGCACAAGCGGCAGCATAAACATCGTTTCAATTATAATTTTTCCTTTGAAGTTTCGGCCGCTCATCAGCCGCCCGGCAAAAATGCCGATCACGATAATAAACAGGCTTGCAAATAAAGCCGTGCGCAGCGACAGCAGAACCGGTTCCCAGAAAGTCATCATAATTTATCCCTCATTATTAGCAGTGAATCCGTATTTAGTAAAAATTTCAGCAGCTTCATCGGAAGACAGGTAGTCAAAAAATCGCCTCGCCTGATCGGGATGCTCAGCATGTTTCAGAACGCCTGCCGGGTACTTGATTTCGGAATGATGCGCTTCATTTACAGTCAGCACCTTCTCCACCTTATTTGATATGGAGGCATCACTTTCGTAGACAAACCCCGCCTCCGCATTGCCGGTTTCGACGTAGGAAAGCACCTGCCGGACATCTTTGCCGAGCACAAGTTTATCTTTCAGTTGGCCCCAGAGGCCAGCATGCTCAAGGGCCTCCCGTGCATAATTACCGGCAGGCACAGATTCAGGAATCCCGATGGCAAGGTGGCTGATTTCTTTTGCAGTCAGGTCTTCAAGGGTTTGGACTTCCAGGCCTGCTCCCTGCGGCGTGATGAGGACGAGCCTGTTGCTAACCATGACACTGCTGTATTTCTGGTCAATCAACCCTTTTTCATCCAGCTTATCGAACTTGCTTGCTGAAGCTGAAATGAACAGATCGGCGGGCGCTCCCTGTTCAATTTGTTTCTGAAGCGTTCCGGAGCCCCCAAAGTTATATAGAATTGATATATTTTCATTCGATTTCTCAAAACTATTTTTAATTTCCTGCAGTGCGTCATTCAAGCTGGCAGCTGCGGAAATGGTCAGTTCGACATGTTCAGTTTGTTGTCCTTGTTCGCTCGTGCTGCTGCACCCATTTGCTAAAATAAGTGCGATAACAGCCAGCGTCATCAAAAAAGTGTTTCCCCGCATTTTGCTTTCACCCCGTTTATGTTGACAAAACCAATTATAACGGATTAGGCGGACAAATTTCGAGAAAATGTGAGGGTGTCATAAAAGTTTCGTGAAAAATCACATTAAAGGTGCTGTAAGAGATGTATAAAACAGTTAGCCTTGATTTTCAAGAAGGGGGAAGGAGGTGTAAGTTTACCTTGACTTGCTGAAAGTGAAAGTGGTAAAATATTTTAGAAATTACAAAAAATTTGGAAGGAGGGTGACGCAGATGATTCGTGTTAAGCAAGGGTTCGGCAACCAACTCAATAAAATGAACATCCGCGTTGTCCCTCTTTTCTCGGGCAGTCGCTGCAGCGGTTAGTGCAGTCTGCTCAATAACGGTAAGGAACGGATAGAGACACAGGTCACGCGGAATCATCCGCGGGTTGACGTGTGCTTTTTTACTTTTGGAAAAAGGCATGCCGCCATTATGGAGCGGTATGCCTTTTTTATATTTGGTTTTGTTAAAGCTTACATTGATAGATAAAGCCGCTCACGGTTTAGTCTTTATAACTCAACAATGTAAGTGAACAAAGCCTCCATTTAAATAAAAATGAAAAGGGAGGAAGTTTAATGTGTGATCTTGTTATTGTTCAGACAAAGCTGGAAGGAGATACAGAAGGCGGCTAGAGGATTTTGAAATAGAGAGGAGCGGATAAGCCATGTTTTCCGTACTGTGGAAATTAGGCTGGTTTTTTAAAAAATATTGGAAACGGTATTCGATCGCTGTTTCTTTCTTGATTGCAGCAAGCATTATCGATGTCATACCGCCAAGGCTGATCGGTAAAGCTATCGATGATATTCACATCGGTACTATGACGGCTGACCGGATTGTTGAGTATGTGCTTATGCTGGGCGGACTGATGACGGCAGGATACCTGCTGACATATGTTTGGATGTATCAGCTGTTCGGCGGAGCATTTCTCATAGAACGGATTATGAGATCCCGGTTCATGGGACACCTGTTAAAAATGACACCTACTTTCTACGAGAAGAATCGGACGGGTGACCTGATGGCACGGGCGACGAACGACTTGAAGGCCATCTCCCTTACCGCAGGATTCGGTATTTTGACACTCGTTGATTCAAGTATTTTCATGATGGTGATTGTTTTCATGATGGGTTTTTTCATCAGCTGGAAGCTTACATTTGCAGCAATGCTGCCGCTGCCGTTGATGGCGTTTGCCATGAACCGCTATGGAAAAATCATTCATGAGCGCTTCACCAGGGCCCAGGATGCGTTCGGTGATATGAACGACCAGGTGCTGGAAAGCATTGCGGGCATCCGGTCGATACGCGCGTATGTGCAGGAGGATGCTGACCAGAAGCATTTTCATGATATGACCGAAGACGTTTATGACAAGAACATTGCCGTTGCAAGAGTTGATGCTCTATTTGAACCGACAATTAAGGTGCTCGTGGGGATCAGTTATTTGATCGGTATCGGTTACGGGGCTTACCTGGTCTTCCATAACACGATCACGCTTGGTGAACTTGTGTCATTTAACGTGTACCTCGGTATGCTGATTTGGCCGATGTTCGCGATCGGAGAACTGATCAATGTCATGCAGCGCGGAAACGCCTCACTTGACCGGGTGAATGAAACGCTGGCATACAAAGCGGATGTCGAGGATGATCCGCAACCTGTCCATATCGATAAGCCGAGTTCCATCACCTTTGAAAAAGTCACGTTTCAATATCCATCTTCCACTGTCCGTAATCTGGAAAATGTGTCATTTGAGATACATGAAGGACAGACGCTGGGTATAGTAGGTAAAACAGGGAGCGGAAAGACGACACTGATTAAACAGCTTCTGCGAGAATATCCGACAGGTGCAGGAAACATCCTTATAAACGGGATTCCACTTAAAAAAGTACCGCTGGAATCGATCCAGAGCTGGATCGGTTATGTGCCGCAGGAACAAATTTTGTTTTCGAAATCGGTGAAAGAAAATATCCGTTTCGGCAAAACCGGGTGTTCGGATGAAGAAATACAGCATGTCCTGGAAATGGCCGATTTCGCAAAAGATATTGATTCGCTGCCGGAAGGACTTGAAACGCTCGTCGGTGAAAAAGGGGTCGCTCTTTCCGGCGGGCAAAAACAGCGGATTTCCATCGCCCGCGCCCTCATCGCCGAACCGGAGATTCTCATCCTTGATGATGCCTTATCGGCCGTTGATGCGAAAACAGAAGCGAAAATCATCAGTCATATCAGGGAGGAACGGGCCGGCAAAACGACGATTATCGCTACACACCGGCTGTCCGCGGTTGAACATGCCGACTGGATTGTTGTTCTGGAAAACGGCCGCATTATCGAAGAAGGCGGCCATGGAGAATTGCTGCACCGTGAAGGATGGTACAAGGAGCAGTTTGACCGTCAGCAGCTCGAAGAAAGCCTGACAGGAAGCGGGGGGGTCCTATGAGGAAAAAGACTGGCAGAAGGCTTTTTGACTATGCATTACATTTTAAAAAGACGATCATCCTGGGGCTGCTGATGCTTTCGATTGCGGTTGCGGCTGAACTGACCGGACCGTTTATCGCAAAAACCATCATCGACCGGCATATTCTCGGCGTTGAATACCCATGGTATGAATCAGAACCTGGAAATGAAGCAGTCGAGTATGACGGAACCTGGTATAAACGGGAGGACAATTTTAACACTGGAGAAGAAAAAGGGAGCGAAGCCCGTATACTCCAGGCGGGCAGGCAATATGTATTTATAGATGGCGCGATTGATTTTGACGGGAAACGGACCTACAAAAATGGCGTGCTTACAATCGAAAAAGGGGAAAATCATGCAATGTATCCGGCTGAAAAACTGGCAGCGGATGAACTGATGGCTTTTTACCTGCCGGAAATCAAGCCGATCATCTGGCTGCTTGCTGCCTACTTTGGCCTGCTGGTTATCGCAGCCTTTTTCCAATACGGCCAGTCATTTATGCTGCAAACCTCGGCGAACCGCATTATCCAGAGGATGCGCCAGGATGTATACAGGCAGATCCACCGGCTCCCGATCCGTTACTTTGACCAGAGGCCGGCGGGGAAAGTGGTTTCCCGCATCACAAACGATACTGAGGCCATCCGCGAATTGTATGTTAAGGTACTGGCCACTTTTTTCACAAGCATCATTTACATGACCGGGATTTTCATCGCCCTTTTTTTGCTCAATAAGACGCTCGCCGCCATTACTCTTGTGATTGTGCCGATCTTATTGATCTGGATAAAGGTGTATCGGAAATACGCCTCTAAATATAACCATGTCATCCGATCCAGGCTGAGTGATATCAATGCTTCTGTGAATGAATCAATCCAGGGGATGAGGATTATCCAGTCATTCCGCCGGCAAAAGGAAACGAAAGCCGAATTTGAAGTGATGAATGAAGACTATTTTCGATATGAGAATAAGCTGTTGAATTTAAATTCGATGACGTCCCATAACCTGGTCAACGTCCTCAGGAACCTTGCCTTCATTGCTCTGATCTGGTACTTTGGCGGAGCGAGCATTTCCGCTTCAGGTGTCGTTTCCCTGGGTGTCCTTTATGCGTTCGTCGACTATTTGAACCGGTTGTTTGAACCGGTGACAGGACTGGTGAATCAGCTTGCCCAGCTGGAGCAGGCAATCGTTTCCTCCGAAAGGGTGTTTAACTTGCTTGATGAAGAGGGAATAGATGTAGAAAGTGGCCACCTTCCGCGCTACGGAGGGCATGTCATTTTTGATCATGTGTCATTCGCCTATAAAGATGAAGAGTACGTACTGAGGGATATCTCATTTGAGGCAAAACAAGGAGAAACTGTTGCCCTTGTCGGTCATACCGGTTCAGGTAAGAGTTCCATCATGAACTTGCTTTTCCGGTTTTATGACTACAAGAAGGGCCGCATCTTAATAAACGGAACAGATATTCTTGACATGCCGAAACAGTCGCTCCGCAAGCATATGGGAATCGTGCTGCAGGATCCATTCCTGTTTGCTGGAACCATTGCGTCAAATGTAAGCCTGAATGATCCGGCCGTTACGAGAGAGAAAGTGGAAAACGCGTTACGGGCAGTTGGAGCTGATCCTTTTATCAGCCGGCTGCCCGGGGGATACGATGAACCGGTTCTTGAAAAAGGGAGCACTTTGTCAGCCGGACAGAGACAGCTTATTTCATTTGCAAGAGCGCTGGCATTCGACCCTGCAATTCTCATTCTCGATGAAGCAACGGCAAGCATCGACACGGAAACCGAATCCGTCATTCAAGAGGCGCTTGAAGTATTGAAAAGAGGCCGAACGACATTCATTATCGCCCACCGGCTGTCGACCATCAAAAATGCCGACCAGATCATCGTGCTTGATCATGGGAGTATTGTTGAAAAAGGCAGTCACGATGAATTGATGAATATCCGCGGCCGCTACTATCAGATGTATCAGCTTCAAAAAGGCAAGTCAGGAGACGAAGCAGTATAGACATAAAAAGAGATGCAGGAGCGAATCATTCAATGGGGACTCTGGAAGTTACCAGGGTTCCTTTATCTCTGCAAAAATAAAATTGTTTGTAAAATCCAGATCAGTATATAAGGGAGGAGCACGCTGACATGTCGTTAACAAAAAAGATTTTAATCGGAATGGGTCTTGGTATTATTGTCGGGCTCATTTTATCGAGTGTCGGAGGATATGAAATTACAGATAAGTATATCCTCGGACCTGTGGGAACCATATTCCTTAACTTGATCAAAATGCTTGTCGTTCCGATTGTTCTTGTTTCACTTATCCTTGGAACAGCAGGAATTAGCGATCCGAAAAAGCTTGGCCGCATCGGATTGAAAACGCTCTTATTTTTCTTGATTACAACTTCTCTGGCTCTACTCATTGCTATCAGCCTGGCTACTGTAATGGAGCCTGGCGTCGGCATTGAAGCTACCGGAGGGGCTGAATTTGAAGCGGAAGAAGCACCGCCTGTCGGTGAAACATTGCTGAATATCATTCCGACCAACCCGATTCAGGCGATGGTTGAAGGAAACATGCTGCAAGTCATCTCTTTTGCAATCATTCTCGGTTTCGGCCTTGCCCGTCTTCGGAAAAAAACCGAAACGATTTACAATATCGTTGAGCAGGCCAACGACATTCTGATGTATATTGTTACGGCAATCATGAAGCTTGCTCCATATGGTGCTTTTGCCCTTATTGCATCAGCGATCGGCGAACAGGGAATGGAAGCGCTGAAGGCAATGATCATGTATTTTCTTGTTGTCGTCCTTGCCCTTTTTATTCAACTATCTGTTGTATACGGATCAGCTGTCTACTTCCTGGGCAAGATGAACCCATTCCAATTCGTTAAAGGATTCTTCCCGGCGATGGCTGTCGGTTTCAGTACATCCAGCAGTTCGGCCACACTTCCGATATCGATGGACACAGCTCAGAAAAACTTGAACGTGCCGAAATCCATCAGCGGATTCGTCCAGCCGCTAGGTGCCACCATCAACATGGACGGCACGGGCATCATGCAGGGGGCTGCTACCGTCTTCATAGCGCAGATGTACGGCCAGGGTCTCGGCATGACTGAGATTTTGACGGTTGTCCTGACCGCCACACTTGCCAGCATCGGTACAGCAGGTGTTCCGGGTGTCGGCCTGATCATGCTCGCCATGGTTCTGCAATCTGTCGGCCTGCCGGTGGAAGCGATCGGTATCGTGCTTGGCGTTGACCGCCTTCTTGATATGACCCGGACTGCGGTTAACATTACCGGTGACGCCGCATGCGCTGTCGTTGTTTCACGTTCTGAAGGAAATAAGCCTGAGGTTGTGCAGGAGACGGCCACTCTTTAATATGGTTTTGGGACCCCCGCGGAATGCGGGGGTTTTTTGGTTGGGTGGAATGATATTGGGGGGGTTGGAATTGGTGAGGCTTGTTTTGGTTGGGTTTGGGTTTGGGTTGTGAATTTTTGAACAAGAGTGTTTGGCGTGAAATAAGGGCTATATGGCGTGAAAGCATGTTTATGGCGCGAAACAAGTGAAGTTGCGCGTGAAAAGATGGAAGTTTGGCATGAAAATCGATTGGTTCAGCGTGAAATAGAAGAGTTACCGCCGAAAAGAATGAATCCACTAGTCTGCCAAATACAATATAGCGTGAATAGGAAGCTATACGGCATGAATACTCGTCTGAAGGGCGTGAAACCGCTGTTACACATGGTGAATGACCTTAGATATTTTAAAAAAGCCGACATTTTCACTTTTTTTTGCCTGAAATAAGTTGAAAATCTGAGCAGGAAACAAGGAATGCCAAAAAAGTCGGCAATTTTTATAGAAGAAAGCATGTGAATGCAGACAAAAATGGTTTTTTTTACAAAAAAACCGTGCAACCATCCTTCTGGAAACCAGATGTTTGTATATTACTCCAGATTTTTTGATTTAGCCGCTTGTATATAGCAATTTATCAAAGGTTTTTTTAAACTAAAAGAAAATAAAGTGGGAGGTTCAAAGAAGCCATTGATAAAAAAAGACAGGGAAGTGCCTTTGAAAATTAAAAAACTCGAAGCATTGCTAAGAAGGCTCCCGCCGGGTCACTCCAGCAGACAAATGATCGAAGAGGAATTGGCCAAATCCAGAGCAGGATTTCGGGGTGAGCAGTCAGTCGATTATCATTTACAATCACTTGCGAAAGATAAATATATGGTGTTGCATGATGTCAGGCTGCAAAATGATGGATCAGATTTTTTTCAACTTGATACATTGGTGGTAAGCAGCCAATTTCTATTGATTGTCGAGATAAAAAACATAACGGGGATGCTCTTTTTCGATCAGGCATTTCATCAGCTGATCCGGACGCTAGACGGCAAGGAAGAAGCGTTTCCTGATCCGATTATCCAAATTCGCAGACAGTCCGATAATCTGGAGAAATGGCTTGAAAAGCATAAGCTCCCGATAATTCCAATCCATTCATTAATTGTGATCAGTAATCCGGCTACATTAGTAAAAACAGCCCCACAGCATAAAGAAATTTTCAAAAAAGTAATTCACTCAGCTTCCCTTCCTGCGAAAGTGGAGGAATTTGATGAGAGAATTTATAAAGGTGTTTTAACTAGAAAGGACAGCAGAAAGCTTGTCCGCTATATATTGAAGGAACATGTCCCATCAAACCCCGATTACTTGAGGCAATTTAAAGTGAATGTTTCGGATGTTTTGACGGGAGTTCATTGTCCTGGTTGTCAGTCGCTCCCCCTGGCCAAAAAACGAGGCGGTTGGTTTTGCTCTGAATGTAAGGTTATGCACCACAATGCACACATTGATTCTTTGTACGATTATTATTTATTGGTAGATAACACCATCACCAATAGACAGCTCCGTCTGTTTCTCCGGCTGTCCTCTGCTTCCGTCGCTTATAAGCTTTTGAGCTCCCTTGATCTTCCTCATACGGGTGAAACCAGAAGACGAAAATATGCACTTTCCGGTTATCCGTGGGAAAATCTTGTAAACACTAAATAGGTGTGCCAAGTGGGACCACTTGCTTCCCGTACGACAGAAATCCTCTTGCTTTTCTTCACAAAAAAACCAAACCACTGGCATTTCCCAAAAAATTCAGCTACTGTCAACGTATCGGATACATAGAAGGAGGAACAAGATATGGATAAGAATTTTTTGAAAGAGCTGCTGGAGACGCCGTCACCTTCAGGGATGGAGATGGCGATTCAGAAAAAATGGATGGCGTATGTGAAGCCGTTTGCCGATGAAGTAAGGTCTGATAATGCCGGGAATGTAATCGGTGTGTTGAATCCGGATGCGCCAGTAAAAGTACTGCTTGCGGGCCATGCAGATGAGATTGGATTTATGGTGAAGCGGATTGATGAAGATGGGTTTATTTATGTGGAAAAGGTCGGGGGGATCAGCCCGAAGGTTGCGATTGGAATGAAAGTGGAGATTCTCGGGTATAACGGGAGTCTGACCGGGGTGATCGGTGCAAATGCCGAGCATCACGGCGGGGTGAAGGAGAAGCTGGAGTTTGATGATTTGTACATAGATTGCGGGGCAGCAGATCGGGAGACGGTTGAAAAGACCGTCCAAATTGGGGATCTTGCTGTTTATACGAGGGGAGCCGAGTTTCTGCTCAATGACACGGTAAGCGGCAGGGGCCTCGATAACCGGACGGGCGCATTCATAGTCGCCGAGGTGCTGAAGCGCCTGGCTGACGACCGCCCGGAAGTCGGAGTGTATGCTGTCAGCACGGTAAATGAAGAAACGAATATGGGCGGCGCTTACTTTGCCGGTGCCGGAGTAGAGCCTGATATGGCAGTTGCCTGCGATGTGACGTTTGCAACTGATTATCCGGGTGTGAACCGCAGCAAGCACGGTAATGTGAAGCTGCACCAGGGGCCTGTCCTTGCAAAAGGAGCGCCGATCAACATCAAAATGAACAGGATGCTGGAAAAGACAGCGAAAGACCTGGATATAAATGTGCAGTATGAATTGACGCCGCGTGCTACCGGAACGGATGCTGATAAGCTGCGACTGACAGGAAAAGGGGTGCCGGTCGCGCTTGTCTCACTGCCGCTCCGCTATATGCATTCGCCGGTTGAAACGGCAAGCCTGAAAGATATTGAGGATGAGATTAATCTCCTGGCCGCCTGGATTAAAAACCTGACCGGAAATGAAAGCTTGAATCCGCTTGAAGATTGATTCTTATATAGAGGCAGAGGGTCAGCGGCCCTCTGCCTCTTTTGCCCATTCGGCCGCTTTGCGGTCAATTCCCTGGATGAAGTCATGCTTGCCGTCAATATAATGGTCAATATCAGCAGGAAATTGAATGGCAAGGTTTTCTTTTAGTTTTGCATATTCAGCCGCTTCCTGCGGGTGGGCTGAAAGGTAGTCACGGAAGAGGAGATGGCGGCGGACTTCGGGATGTCCCGCGGCAAAAATATGGACATGGCTGGTCCTTGTCCCGGCTATTGCTTTCACAAAAAACCGCCGGCCGGGAATGCCGTTTTCGCCGTAAGCATCATAGCCGGAGACCTTCATCTGTCCGTTATGCGAATCAATTTTTTCAATGTCCCGGGCTTCAATCAGTATATCAAGAATCGGTTTGGCGCCCATTCCTGAAATCGAGGTGCTGCCGATGTGATGGACATTTAGGACTGAATCGCCGAGAATGTCATTTAAATGTTCGGCCTCCTGCAGATAAGCGGCTTTCCAGCTTTTTTGAAACGGTACAACTTCCACTTTCCGTCTGTTCATTGGGGCTCAGCTCCTTTTGATAAAATATTTATACCATGATAATGGAGGAATTGCATCAAGGAGGGAGCAACTGGATGAGCCGGCTGTTTCCCCGGGGGGTCGTGCCGGGGGTTTTTTATCGGACAGGAGTTATTTTGTGAAGTTCCGAATTAAGCTGTACGGCGCGAAATATGAGTTATACGGCGTGAAACCAACTAAACGGCGCGAAACCTTTGACGTAAGGCATGAAAAGAAAGAAGTTTGGCGTGATAATCAATTGGTTCGGCGTGAATTCAAAGAGTTGCCGCGTGAAACAACAAATCAGCCTATCCGCCAATAATGGTTCGGCATGAAAAAGAGGTGATATGGCGTGATTTCTCGCCATGTCGGCGTGAAAACTTCACTGAACTGCGCGAATTTCCACGCCTGCCGGCACGAACCGCTCACTGATCAGCAGGAAATCCCACCCCATCAGTGCAAAACGAATCCTAAGCATGCATGCTGCCACGTCAAACGGCATCCTACCGCTCCAAAACGAATCCCAAACCAGCACGCTGCCCCCAAATCGGCTCCGCCGCCGCACTCACGCACCTAGATGCATTTACACATAAGCAATAGGCCGGATAAAATTGCCCGGTGCCTTAAACCTGGCAACTGACTCCATGATAAACTGCCGCTGCCATAACGAAAAAACTGCTGACATCCCTTTGTCAGCAGTTTTTTAAGTATCAATCTGTCATATACAAATAATAAGTGCAGTACGTTGATTCGGGGGCTTATTGTGCCGCTTTCAATTCTTCTTCCGCAAGCGTATTTTTTTCATTCATGAGAAATTCACGGAGACTTTCGGGACAATGTTCTTTGTTTTTCGGTTCGTAGGACTTCGGATCAAGGTAAATCACACGGATGACATCTTCTTTCTGATCTTTCACATGAAGCTGGATCCCTTTTCTGCGATCGAGCATATATAAAAGTTTGTAAGGTTTATTCATCTCCGACTCCTCCTTTGTCTTTGTACATCAAATTCCCAGATTTTCATGGAAATAAACAGCTATCTTGAAAAAAAGATATTAACTTGTAAAAAATGGTTCCTTTTTATTGCACGGGTTTTACAGGTAATAAGACGGGGTATAAGCGTGTTAAGCACTTATTTTGTTGTACATAAACTGCGGTTTTTGCACAGATGAACTTTTAAAGGGGAGAAGATGCGATGAGCAAGAAGAACAGCCGAATGGAGCGCAGGGAAAAGGCGGCAAGCCGGACACCGTTGGAGAGAGCGGGAAGCATTTTTTTCAAAATGTTTATCGCCCTATTGATTGTCGGACTTCTCGGTCTGGGGGCAGGAGGATATACGAGCTATGCGTTTATCAAAGATGCGCCTGAGCTTGACCCTGAACGTTTAAACATGTCGCAATCATCGACGATATACGATATGAATGAAAATGAAATCATTGATTTATCCGGAAAAGAACACAGGGAATTTGCTGAGATCGAGAGTATACCGGAGCTTGTCCAAAATTCATTTATTGCCGTGGAAGATGTCAGGTTCAAGGAGCATAATGGAATCGACCTGAAACGGATTGCCGGTGCAGTGGTCGCAAATGTGACAGATGGATACGGAGCAGAGGGAGCGAGCACGATTACTCAGCAGGTTGTAAAAAACACCTTCCTTAGCAAAGAGAAAACGATAAAACGCAAAGTTCAGGAAGCATATCTTGCCGTTAAATTTGAGGAAAAATACTCAAAAGATGAGATTCTGGAGATGTACTTGAATAAAATTTATCTCGGCAACGGTGCTTATGGAGTAGCGGCGGCTGCAGATGTCTATTTTGATAAAACACTTGATGAATTGACACTATCAGAAGCAGCGCTGCTTGCCGGCTTGCCGCAGCGCCCTTCCGGCTATAACCCATTTTTACATCCGGAAAAAGCGGAGGAAAGGCGCAACACGGTACTTGCCCTCATGAAAAAACACGGGTTCATAAATGAAAAAGAATACAAGGAAGCTGTTTCTGTACCAGTAAAAGAAACATTGAGCACAAAAAAAGATGAGGAATCGAAGTATGGAGCGTTTATCGACCAGGTGATTAGAGAGCTGAAATCGGAAGGTTATTCAAATGCTGAGCTTTTCAACGGCGGGTTGAAAATTTATACGACACTCGATCCGAAAGCGCAAACGACCGTTGAAGAAACGCTCACCAATGGGGAAAAGGTCAAATTCCCGGACGAAAAATTAAAAGCAGGACTGGTACTGCTTGATACGAAAACCGGGGAAATCCGTGCGATAGGAGGCAACCGCGATAAAGCGGAAGACCGAACCAAGCGGGGGTTCAACTATGGAACCCAGCTCAAGCGCCAGCCGGGTTCGACGGTCAAGCCGATTCTCGATTATGGTCCTGGCATTGAAAATAAAAAATGGTCAACATTCAAACAGTTTGAAGATGAAGAGTTAAAGGTGAAAGACCACACCTTCAAGAACTGGGATGACGAATACCATGGTGAAGTTTCGATGCGCACAGCCCTGCAGTGGTCTTACAATATCCCGGCTATCCTTGCTTTCCAGGAAGTCGGAGCTGAAAAGGCAAAGGAATTCGCGGGCAATCTTGGAATCAACCTGGAGAATGCGTATCCTTCTCATGCGATCGGCGGATTCGGCAAAGGCATTTCACCAATGCAGCTGGCCGGTGCTTATGCGGCATTCGGAAATGAGGGAGTATTTAACAAGCCCCGCACGGTTCGAAAGGTTGTCACAACAGATGGAAAGGAACAGTCCTTTAAGACAGAATCGAAAAAAGCAATGAGTAAAGCGGCCGCATACATGATTACCGATATGCTGAAAACGGTCATTCAGGAAGGAACAGGGGCGAGTGCAAATATCCCAAGCCTTGCAGTAGCAGGGAAAACAGGTACTACGAGCCTTCCGCCGGAGCTGCAGGACGCCAATCTTGACGGGTCTTCCGATGCATGGTTTGCCGGATATACGACAGATTATACAGCAGCTGTCTGGACGGGATATGATAAAACGACAAAAGAAACGTATTTGACGGATGCCAAAGACGATTATTCAAAAGAAATTTTCAAAGTCATCATGTCGGAGGTGTCCAAAGACCAAAAACCTGCTGATTTCAAAATGCCAGCTTCGGTTGTAGAAGTGACGATTGACAAAAAGACAGGCGAGCTTGCTTCCGGCCATACACCGTCAGACAGAAAAACAGTTGAATTATTCATTAAAGGCACGGAACCAACGGAACACTTCTCTCCTGCATCCAAGAAAAACGAAGAGGAAGAGGACAAAAAGAAAAAGCAAGAAGAAGCTGATAAAAAAGAACAGGAAAAGAAAAAAGAAGAGGAAGAAAAGAAGAAGGAAGAAGAGAAGAAGAAGAAAGAGGAAGAAGAAAAGAAGAAAAAAGAGGAAGAAGAAAAAAAGGATGAGCAGCAGAACACAGACGGCGAACAGCAGGACACAAATGACGAGGAGAGTACAGAAGGCGAGAACGAAGAAGGGACAGATGATTCCTCATCCGGCTCATCAGGAGACGGAAATACAGATCAAACAGATGACGGAGATGCCGCTGCTGACGAGGGCAGCGGCACCGCCTCCTCATCCTCCGATAACAAGGAAACGAAAGATGACAGCAATTCCGCAAACCCCTCCCCAACAAAACAAAATACCCAAAAAGAAGAAAAAAAGGAAAGCCGGAAAGATGATGGTGATCAGACAGATGAGGATACAGCTGAGAAGCAGGATGAGGAAGATGGTGAAGGTGAAATGAATGAAAGCAGTGATAAAGAGGATTGAATCTCTCAGGGCTAATCCCAAATATACGTGCAGTTTGAAACAAGGAGTGACAATTGTCCGACAGCCGCACCCCCTATCTTGACGTCCAGCTACAAACATAGCATAGTAAAAGAAAACATCACTTTAGGAGGCGCCATGTTCCAGAGGCTATTATTGGCATCTGATGGTTCCAGGCATGCTGAACGAGCTGCTCAGAAGGCTGTCCATCTGGTCAAAGAACTGGCTGATGCACATTTGACCATTTTGCATGTATCGGCACAGATGCCTGCCAAACATCGATTACTCGAAACCAATTTTAATGTTAAAGAATTGCTTGAAGAACAGGCCAGGGAAAAACTGGCCGGCACGCTGCAGGTTTTGGGTGCGGAGGATGTTGAATATGCTTTGCATACAGCTGTAGGAGACCCAGCCGAAGAAATAGTGAAAGCGGCCAGGGAAAACAGCATGGATTTGATTATTATCGGCAGCAGGGGGCTGAACACAATCGGCGAAGTCCTGCTCGGCAGTGTAAGCCATGCCGTTGCCCACGACGCCCACTGTCCTGTCATGGTTGTAAAGTGACTAAAAAAACGCGGATTGCATTATCATACATGCGGTCCGCGTTTTTGTATACCTCAATGAATTTTATCAGTGGCCGGAGGGATTCAATCCAATCTGTTCGATAATCGACTGGCTCTCCTCATTCAGACCGGTGATGGAGACACGTTTGTTAGCCTGCTGGTATTTGTATACCACTTTTGCAATTGCGGTGACAGCAGACTGGTCCCAGACGTGGGAGTGGCTGAAATCGATAACGATCAATTCCGGATCATCTTTCACATCGAATAAATCAACAAAGTAATTCATCGTGCCGAAGAAGAGCTGGCCGGAAACGGTATAGATTTTCACGCCGTTTGCATCAAGACGGGCATTTGTTTTGATTTTCGCCATTTTCCATCCAAACATCACGGCGCTTAAGACCACACCGGCAAGGACACCTTTAGCGAGGTCATGGGTATACACGACAATTGCTACAGTTGCAACCATGACAGAAGCATCGCTCACCGGGATCCGGTTCAGGCCTTTCAATGATTGCCAATCAAAAGTTCCAATCGAAACCATAATCATGACACCGACAAGGGCGGCCATCGGAATTTGAATGACTACATTACCCAGGACCATAATCAAAAACAACAAGAATGCGCCTGCAACAAAGGCAGATAACCGTCCGCGCCCGCCTGACTTGACATTGATGACGGACTGTCCGATCATCGCACAGCCTGCCATTCCGCCGAAGAAGCCTGTTACGAAGTTGGCGATTCCCTGTCCTTTGACTTCACGGTTTTTGCTGCTTTTTGTATCGGTCATTTCGTCAACAATCGTTGCAGTCAGAAGAGACTCAAGGATACCTACGGCTGCAAGTGTTAACGAATAAGGCAAAATGATCTGCAGCGTTTCCAGTGTGAGCGGAACTTGCGGCAGGTGGAAGATCGGCAGTTCACGCGAAATTGTACCCATATCCCCAACTGTACTGATATTGAGGTTAAAGAACATTGCTGCTCCGGTCATGACGATAATGGCGAAAAGAGGAGACGGGACAGCTTTTGTAATTCTAGGAAGTAAGTAAATGATGGCAAGTGTTCCTGCTACCATTGCATACATGACCCATGATGCCCCTTTAAAATGGGAAAGCTGGGAAGTGAAAATCAAAATGGCGAGTGCATTCACAAAGCCGATGATAACCGGCTGCGGGATGAATGTCATGAACCGCCCAACCTTCAAAAATCCGAGCAGCACCTGGATGACGCCGGTAAGGACAGTTGCCGCGAGCAAATATTCAACCCCGTGATCGGCAACGAGGGACACTATTACAAGTGCCATCGCACCTGTTGCGGCGGAGATCATTCCCGGCCGTCCGCCAGTGAATGCAATGATCACCGCGATACTGAAGGATGCATAAAGGCCGACCATCGGATCGACACCAGCGATGATGGCGAACGCAATCGCTTCAGGAATGAGAGCAAGGGCAACAGTCATGCCTGCGAGAATATCAGCTCGGGCATTTCCGAATTCCCCGTTCATAAAGCCCGATAATTTCATATATTTTCCTCCATCTAAATCGATACTATTTGAAACGCCCATGTCTCTTTTCAGAGAGCAGAAAACGTTTATGACAAAAATGTGACCGTTCAATACAACAAGAGTGAATTATACAGGGTAAGTAAGGAATTACCAATGCCGCAAAAGTAATAATGAAAACGTAATCATTACTTTAATGCTTCGATTACCTGCTTTTTTTGCTGTATTTCTGAATAATGCTGATGGAGCCCGGTGAATTTTATATTAGGACGGCAGAAGGAGAGCAAAAGCGTATCTCGATTTTGTGCAGCTGCGGAATGTGAGCACCTGCAGCGGGAATCAATAGCCGTGTTCAACATAACTTTATAAGAAAATGGACATGTAAATCGACAAATTTTACAGCGCTTACGGAAGGGTTCCGCCGTTTTTTCTCGAATACAATACAAGATCATGTTCTAAAGGGGGAAGTATTGAATGGAGTATAGAATTGAACGGGATACACTAGGGGAAATCAAAGTTCCCGCAGATAAATTGTGGGGAGCTCAAACACAGCGGAGCAGCGAAAACTTCAGGATTGGCTGGGAGAAGATGCCCCTTGAGATCGTCAGGGCATTTGCGGTCCTGAAAAAAAGTGCCGCCCTTGCCAACATGAAGTTGGGCAAACTCGAAGAAGATAAAGGAAAAGCGATCGTCAGTGCTGCAGATGAAGTGATCAACGGCAAGCTGAATGACCATTTCCCGCTCGTTGTCTGGCAGACAGGCAGCGGCACCCAGTCAAACATGAATATGAATGAAGTCATCGCCAATCGGGCCAACAGCATTTTGCAGGAACAAGGTTCAGAAAGCAAAGTCCACCCGAACGACGATGTCAATAAATCACAGAGTTCAAACGACACATTCCCGACAGCCATGCATATTGCGGCTGTAACGATTGTCGAAGAACAGGTCCTGCCGGCACTAACCGGCTTGAAAGAAACATTTGCGAAACAAATGAAGGAATTTGATGAAATCATTAAAATCGGCCGGACCCACCTTCAAGACGCTACACCTCTGACACTTGGCCAGGAGGTAAGCGGTTGGCACCGGATGCTTGAGAAAACAGAATCGATGCTGAAAGACAGCATCAACTATGTCCGTGAGCTGGCAATCGGCGGAACAGCTGTCGGTACCGGAATCAATGCCCACCCTGATTTCGGAAACATGGTTGCTGAAGAAATCAGCGGCATTACCGGCTATAAGTTTAAGTCAGCACCTAACAAATTTCATGCCCTGACAAGCCATGATGAGATCGTCCATTCACATGGTGCGCTAAAAGGACTTGCCGCTGACTTGATGAAAATCGCTAATGATGTCCGCTGGCTCGCAAGCGGTCCGCGCTGCGGAATCGGCGAAATCAATATCCCGGCAAATGAGCCTGGGAGTTCGATTATGCCTGGAAAAGTGAATCCGACCCAGAGCGAAGCACTTACGATGGTTGCCGCACAGGTGATGGGGAACGATGCGACCATCGGTTTTGCCGCTTCACAGGGTAATTTTGAATTGAATGTTTTTAAGCCGGTCATCATTTATAACTTCCTGCAATCAGCGAAATTGCTGGCAGATGCCATGATTTCCTTCAATGACAAGTGTGCAGTCGGCATTGAACCGAATAAGGAGAAGATTGACGAGTACGTCAGCCAGTCCCTTATGCTCGTGACGGCTTTGAATCCGCATATCGGTTATGAAAATGCGGCAAAAATCGCAAAGCTTGCCCATCAGGAAAAACTGACACTGAAGGAAGCTGCCTTGAAAACCGGTTTGCTGACAGAAGAACAATTTGATGAGATTGTAAGGCCGGAAGAAATGACAGGCCCGAAAGAGTAAACAAAAAAGCTGGAGCCCACGCGGCTTCAGTTTTTTTGTTGTTAAGGAAGTTATAAAATTTAATGTTGTGGATAAAAAGCAAGAAGGGAATCATCCAGCTTCAGGCGCCCGCAGATATCGTCATAAGTGATCCCTCCGGATGAAAAGTGCACCTCCGTTAATAGAAAATGGCGCCTTGGCATTTGCTCTGCAGCACTTATTTGAAAGCACCGATAAATCTACATAATTTACCAATGGAATTTCATACATAACCTTATCTGTTTTTCACACAATATGTTTACACAGGAGGTGATACAAATGGCTAACAACAACAGCTCAAACCAACTCGTAGTACCTGGAGCGCAGCAAGCGATCGATCAGATGAAATATGAAATCGCTTCTGAGTTCGGTGTGAACCTTGGCGGTGAAACAACTTCCCGCGCTAACGGTTCAGTTGGTGGAGAAATCACCAAGCGTTTAGTATCAATGGCCCAGCAGCAAATGGGTGGATACCAACAACAGTAATTAAATAACATGGCTTTACAGGGAGGCGGATGACAGTCTGCCTCCCTTCCTATTTACGGGGTTTTTCTCATACATAAAAAAGGTAAGGATTAAGTAAAATCGGAAAGCGAAAGGGAAGAATGTGTATGTATATTTGCCCGCTTTGCAATCGGTTGGAGGACCGGTTCGATACTATTGAATGTCCTGAGTGCAGCCGTAAAATGCAAGATGAAGGTAAAGTGATGGATTATTTTGATGATTACAGCGCATATCAGGAAATTGAGGACATGAAACTGGTGGACGGATATCCGAATGACCGGAAAAATCATCAATGTCCTCATCTTTTTTATTGTCCTGCTTGCGGCAAGAAAGAAACACGGCTTATAGAAGAAATTAATCAATAAAAAGCTCGCCGGTGTTATTCCCTTAAAGTACCCTTTAACGGAATAAGTAGTCCATGAATATGATAGTGTCTAGTCTGGAGTTTATCCGTTCCTTTCCGCTGCAGGCATTCGCTTTCCGCGGGGCGTCCGGGAAGCCTCCTCGGCGCGTTCGTGCCTGCGGGGTCTTCCCTGTTCGCTTTTCCCGCAGGAGTCGAATGCCTTCCGCTCCAATCCACTCAGTTGTAACATCATTTTACAAACAAACACTGAACAGCTTTCGGGTATTTAAAGAAAACTAATGTCAACTATCTTTCAAATAAGGCCCAGATTCAGGCCGGAATAACACTGGAATGAACGATAATTGTTCGAACTATTCAAAAAATCGGATCTTAAAACAGTAACAAAGAGTTCTCTTCATAAGCATACTAATGGGTGCAGGAATTTTTATTTTCATCCAAACAAGCTGGCTAAATAGAAATTACCGGGACATCCGTTTAAGTGCTTGTTGATTGGTGCGGATAGGCTCGAGCCCAACAGGAGCAGCTGGACAGGTGAGACCCGGCAAGAGCGGTAGCGTTAACGATCAGGGGGTCACCGCCGCCCCGCGGCAAAGCAGACACCGTGAGTGCGACCGAAGGGAAGCAGGAACGGATGTCGTACTTGTACCCGTGGTGAAAGCAGCCCCTGCAGCGGAAATCAACTTCCCGTTCAAAAGTGCAATGTGTGGAGATCAAAATCCCTCCTTATTCCACAATCCTGTCCTTTCGTGAAATCGAACAGTGTTTAGGTTGGGGACATTCAGGGAACTTTTCTGCTGCCCTTATATCGATATAATAGGAAGAACAGCAAACCATGCGGCTTGCTGTTTTTCCTGTTGCTTATTGTGCTATAAATGAATATATTTTTCCCTCTCATCCGAACATGTCAGTATATCGACTCAATCGGGTGGGTATGTGTTTTCAGCGGATGCGTTCTTCTGTTTCGGCATCAAAGAAATGCGCTTTGTTCATGTCGAGGGCAAGGTCGATTGTATCACCGCTGTTAATGTCTGTACGGGAATCAATCCGGGCGACGAAGTCCTGGCCTTCGATTGTTGAATAAAGGAACGTTTCAGCACCCATTAATTCAGCCACTTCAATATGGGCATTGACTTTTGTGCCGGATGAAGCTTCGATGAAGACAGGTTCATCATGGAAGTCTTCAGGACGGATGCCGAGTATGACATCTTTATTAATATAGTTGCCTTTACGGAGAAGCTTCATTTTTCCTTCAGGAACTTCAATTTTTACATTTTCCATTTCAAAGTATCCGTCTTTGATCTTGCCGGACAGGAAGTTCATGGCCGGGGAGCCGATGAAGCCGCCGACAAATACATTTTCGGGCAATTCATAAACGTCTTTTGGAGAACCGACCTGCTGGATGATACCGTCTTTCATGACAACAAGGCGTGTTGCCATAGTCATCGCTTCTGTCTGGTCATGGGTTACGTAAATCGTTGTCGTATCAAGACGTTTATGGAGTTTGATAATTTCAGCGCGCATTTGGACACGCAGTTTTGCATCCAGGTTGGAAAGCGGCTCGTCCATCAAGAACACTTTCGCGTCACGGACGATGGCGCGGCCGAGTGCGACACGCTGGCGCTGCCCGCCGGAAAGGGCTTTCGGTTTCCGGTCAAGGTATTGCTCAAGTCCAAGAATGCGGGCGGCATCTTTCACACGGCGATCGATTTCATCTTTAGGGAATTTGCGGAGCTTCAAGCCGAACGCCATGTTGTCATACACATTCATATGCGGGTAAAGAGCATAGTTCTGGAAAACCATCGCGATGTCGCGGTCTTTTGGCGCTACATCATTCATGCGTTTTTCATCGATAAAAAAGTCACCTTTTGAGATTTCTTCAAGGCCGGCGATCATCCGAAGCGTCGTTGACTTACCGCAGCCGGATGGTCCGACAAACACGATGAATTCCTTGTCCTGGATATGAAGATTGAAATCTTCTACAGCGGTTACATCATTATCATAAACTTTATAAATATGGTCGAGTTTAAGTTCAGCCATGTTAATGCCTCCTGGAAATTTAAGTTTGTTTTGCTTCTATGGTCAGTTTATCTTTTGAAAGCCCTTTCGTAAATGTGAGATGTGCACAAAGACAGCGGGGAAGGTTGTGCAGTTTATACAAACGAAGAAACCCGTGCCTGAGACAGGCCCGGGATTCAATCGTTCTTTTCAATTAACAGCGCGAGATAAGTGGTGACAGCACCGCTGAAGTCTTTCAGGTCGATTCCTGTTTTCTCCATGAACTTATCGAGCCGGTATTGGACGGTGTTCCGGTGCATGAACTGGTTTTTGGCTGTAAGAGAGAGGTTCATGTTTGATTCAAGATAAGCTTTGACAGTTTCGAGCAGATTTTCATCTTCCTCGACAGCATTTAAAATGAGTTCACGGAACCCCACCTTCATGTCTTTGCCGGCTTGCTGCATCACTAAAAATGGCATAGCTTCATGGAGAAAGTATACGTCCTGGCCGGGAAATGCCTGCTGCATAAGTCGAAATGCGGATTGCTCCCGCACATAACGTGAGGAGGCCTCTCCCAGTCGGTTGGCCGCACTGCCGGCAAACAGCGATAGACGCACATAAAAGTCACTCATAAGCGTCTGGATCACTTCTTTAAACAGCTGAGGTTCCTTATGAAGGTTTGAACGTTCCACAATGATGACTCCGTGCTGGGGGTTCTCCCACAGAAGCGTGACCGGCAGGGGAAATAGACTCTGGATAGCCTCCTGAAAAAGAACTTGATCGGAAGGAGGGGCATTCAGCGTCATATGGACCAGCTGGTAAGGCATCTCGGCAAGGCCGGAAAGTTTTTCAAAGCTTTGCGGCACATGAGCCTTAAATAGAACATCGCTCCAAAGTTTCTGTTTTTCAGTAAGGGATGACAGCTCCGGTTCATAAGGTTCGGTTATCAAAGCGAGCAATCCTTCATCTTTCCCCGTTAATTCATTTTCATGGATACCGGCAACCGTCCCGTCATTCAATTTGAACCACCTGTACCCGTCTTCCAGCACAGAGGTATCTTCGTTCAGGATGATGAGGCTTTTAAAAAGCAGTTTAAGCTGTTCCAGCATAGTAAAGTCCTTTCTGTTTAAGTTCACCTTCAGTATAGCAGTTTCAACAAAATCCTCATAAAATAACAAGAAGAAGTTTTACGAAACGCCCCCAAGTATAATATAATAAGTGAAACACATTCTTTATATTTTCTTCACACTTCCCGCTGGATTGTAAAAAACATAAAGTTGTCAATAATAACAAATACGCACTGGTGGTTTTGAATTATACTGAAATTGTAGTTACCTCATGTGAATCAATTCACATATTTTCGATCAACTAACACAGTAGAGTATAAATTGTTATTTAACTGAAGGGAGAGTTGCGGCATGGAATATCCACAAGATATGAAAAACCGTTTAAAACGGATAGAAGGTCAGGTTCGCGGTATTTTGCGCATGATGGAAGAAGATAAAGAATGTAAAGATGTCATTATGCAATTAACCGCTGCACGGTCAGCGATAGACCGCGCAATCGGCTACGTAGTGGCGAAAAATCTGGAAACATGCATCCGCCAGCAGGACGACCTTGGTGAAAGTGCTGAAGATGTCATTCAAGAAGCAGTACAAATGATTGTCAAAAGCCGATAGATATGAAAAGCCCTAATCGTAATGATTAAGGCTTTTTTAATGTTAAGGAAGTTATAAAATTTTTGCGGATAAAAATCCGGAAGGGAGTCATCCAGCT
>NZ_LWBL02000048.1 GCF_001644195.2 Bacillus marinisedimentorum
CCTTCCTGCGGGGACCCCCGCTTATGCGTACGCCGCTAAGCGTGCGCCTTGCGCTTTTGTTCATGGCTTTAATGTTTCGCGCCAGGGCCGCTGGAATTTGGCGGGTCTTCCTCGACAAGGTCCCGCGCTTTTTCAATTTGTTTCATATCGCGCTGGGTGACGGTGCCGCCTGCAAGGCCTTCATTGATCATCCGGTCGACATCCACAAATACTTTGTCCCTGCCCTCGTGTAAAGAGTCTGGTTGTGTACGTTTCATCTGCATCACCCCTTATATATAGGATAGGCAGGGGTAATCAGAATTAACGGACGAAAATTTTTCCAGGCAGGGAATTAATCTTCATAAACGTGATAAAGCATCAATTCATGAACATGTGATTTCAGTGTTTTTTCATCTTCCTCGTGCGGCATGATTCCGTCCCACTGGATTTCGCCGTTCTTTTCATATGTTCCTTGATAACGGGACCCCTTATAAAAAAAAGAAAAGGTCCAGCCGCCCATTTGGATTTTTGGATTTTTCGGCTTGTATTGGAAATGTGAAATCATCGGTGTCCCTCCTGCATTTTATTACGTATAGGATACTTTTTCGGACTGTAACAGTATTTCTTTGCGGACATCGTCGATTCCTTCCTTAAAGTCCGAGAACTCCATGAAGAGATCGGCAAGTGCTTCGAAGTGTATGCTGCGGATTGCAGGTTCATCAAAACGCATCGGCTTGGCATTCGCCTCAAAAATTGCCAGCCGGCCTTCCGGTGAAACGCCGGCATCGATGGAAAATTCATATAAAGGGCCTGCCAATTGCTCAAGTGTTTCCCCGATTTCGGGAAGGATCCTTTCGAATTGCCTAATATCCGGGCGAATTGGAATCTGATCAAAATTAAGAATTCTCCCGCCCTGCGGCACATGTGTCGTAACCGCATGTTCACCCGCCTGGCGTATGCCGACTCCGCTGACAGACCAGCAATCATGATGTTTATGGCAAAGAATCCTGAAATCATATGGGCTTCCTTCAAAAAGCGGCAGTTTGACAGCGGCCTGCACAAGATATTTCCGACTTTCAAACATCCTCATCAGTTCATCCTCTGTACATGTGAAAGCAGGTTCATTCTGTCCGCTGACAAGCAGTGCGCCGCCTTGTTTTTCAACTTTTACAATCCCCTTGCCTTTACTGCCGTCGATCGGTTTAACAAAAATGGTGCCGAAGCGTTCCAGAATGACCGGCCAGTCTGATTCATTATCGAATAACTCCGTATCCGGAATGGCCTCTTTTATATCAGGGTGATGCTGAAGAGCATCAAGCGCTTCCCATTTATTAAAAAAACTGCCGTTAAAATAAGGAATCCTGTGTTTCCGGAGGCTGGAGAACAATTTTCTTGCGGCTGCACCGCGCTCATACCATCTTTCAGGGATACGGTTATAAATCACGTCCGGGTGGGGAAAGACGGCTGTTGTCCACCTGTTTTCAGCAGGGATGAAAACGGCACCCTCCAGTTGGCCGCCGGTGAAATCTGCCGGGGAAAAAACAAAGGAAATGCCGCCTTTTTTAAACAGTGTCCGCTGGATGTCTTCGAAAAATTCAACATTTCCTTTAAATCGGGCCTTTTTACCCGGAGATGCCGCGATCCCGACAAGCGGCCCGGCCCGGTCTTTATTCAACAGTACCGGAAAAGCCGCAGCTGCTTGCGGGGAATTCCGGCCGCTGATGCTTCCGTTTTTTCCGAAGGCATACTTTTTTTCTTCACCGCGGCATACCCAGGCTGAAGAAGCTTCATCATAATAAATGATCATGTCTTCAACCGGCTTCGGGAACGAATATTTTTTTCAGCCAGGTAGAGGCCGTAGGAAATTGGCAGCTTCCGCGTCAGGATTTCCGATTCCTTCAGGCCGGGGTGGTAAAAAATCGACCTTCCAGGTTTTGAGTTGGCCTCAAACACCCAGAGCCTGTTTTCTTTGTCGATCCCGATATCAAATCCGACTTCACCAAGGTTCCCTTTCAAATGCCTGTCGAGAATGGTGCTTAGAAGTAGTACTGCGTCAGAAATGGTTTTCTCTATTTTCCGCCGCTCTGCCAGGTCATTGTAGAGTTCTTCGAGCGTAAATACTTTGCCTCCGCTGCTGAGGTGGGTGGTCAGGCTGCCGGGCCCTGCAAGTTTAGCGGCGATCCCTGTCACCTGCCATTCTCCATTTTCGTTTTTATTCGTATGGACCCTGAAATCATATTTTTGCCCATGTGTCCGCTTGAGGACGATACCTTGCTGAACCATAAGTCCCTCGAAACTCTCAGTTGGATAGATGTTCTGCAGCAGCTGGCCGAGTGACGGATAGCGGCGCAGGCGATTTTCGCCGCCGCTGCGCAGACGTGCGTAATACGATGTCCCCTCCTGGTCCTTGATAAGCTGGACGACACCGTTGCCGAGGCTGCCGTTGATCGGCTTGATATATATCTGGCCGCACCGGTCGAGCAATTCCTGGATCTCACCAGCAGAAGGGTTTTTTACAGCAGTGGGAATCATGACAGCGCTCTTCGGGTATTTGCCGAAAATTTCATGAATGGTCCATTTATCGAAGAAACCCGGATTATACCAGGGAATCAAATAGTCGAGCTGAAGGCGGCGGCGCAGCTGCTGGAATTCTTCCAGGCTTTCCGTCCGGCGGTTGGGGAGCCGGTCATAGATCACGTGCGGAAACGGCACCGTTTTTTGTTCCCAGCCGTCCTGAGTGTAAAAAAAACCTTGAATCGTTTCGTGTTCCCAGTCGATATGATGCTTTCCGAATATGAAAGCATGAGCATGGACCGTTCCCGCGGCAGTCAGCAGCCGGGCAAAGACGAAGGAACGTTCACCGGCCGGACGCAGGTCTTGACCCGTAAATCCGGCGGTGAAAATTCCGACGAGCGGACCGAGGTGGAGCGTATTGTCGTGCTCAATCAAGTGCAGCGGTCCTTCAGCCGGAATGCCCAGCTCCCTGAACAAAGCGGCCGGCACTTCCACTTCATGGGACAGGTGTTTGGACGATTTTATTGCACACGGCAGCGCTGCAAGCCCAAAGGCAATTGACGTGCATTCTTTGACAGTAGAGAAAAAGCTTTCCGGAACATAGACAGATGAACTGCCATCGTCTGCGGTCTGGCGGATATCATAGACGGTTTTGCTCACGTTGGATCACTCCTTTTCGAATCATTCCGGCGGCATATGCAAGCGGGGCCCGGTAAAGGTCGCCGGTTTTTGAAGGATAAAGGGATCTGATGATCTGGTGGCCCGGTTTTGAATTGATATCAAGAATCCATACACTTCCGTTACGGGCCACGCCAAGGTCGATCCCCAGTTCGAACAGGGAAGGGAAAGTTTCCTCCAGTACAATTGGAATGCGTTCGGTAATCGTCCGTATTTCTTCCTTTATTATGCTTGCTTGAGTCGTTGAAAGCTGTCCGAGCCAGTCGTCATAACTAACAGGGGCAGCGCCTGCATGGAGGTTCGAAAGGATAGTCCCCGGACGGCCGCGGCGCATGCCGAGTCCCCGTTCCACCCATAATCCGTTTTCGTCTTTTTGTAAAAGAATCCGGATATCAAAAGGCCGTTCGTCACGGTCAAGCAGCTGAAGGTATGGCTGCAGCAAGTACCGCTCACGGCTCAGGGTAAGCTTAAGCCAGGCTTTTAGTGCATCACTGGTGACAGCAGTTGTCTTCAGCATATTGTTAGATTGGACATACCATGTATATGCTGAATCCTCTTTTTCAATGACGATAATGCCTTTGCCCTGTGATCCCGCCGCCGGCTTCAGGATTACTTTTTCCTTTGAATCGACATAGCGGATGACGGCTTCATGCGAGCTGGCCGAGCGGGTTTCGGGCAGATAGTATTTCAGTGTGCCATCTCCGCTGACGGCAGCGGCGACTTTCAATTTATCCGGCAGACCGTTCCCGATAAAACGGGTGCCGCCTCTTTGCTTGAGCCAGGAAACGATCGCTTTGCCGTCTCCGGTCGAACTGCCTGTTTTTCCATAAAAACAGCGATCGTATATCATTTCCGGAATGGAGCGGACGGCCTTTTCCCAGCCGCCTTTTTCTTTATTGTAAATAAGTCCTTCCGCCAATTCCGTTTTCGGGTCGATTGAAAACGGCGTGAATTTGAAAAAGTCCAACCCGAAGTCCCTGCTGCGGATGGCAAGTTGTTCAGCATAGTGAGACTCGTGATCTTCAGAAAGCGACAAAAAACCGAATCGCAATGGAATCCCTCCAATTTTTTGACGTAACAGCAATCAGGATTTTGGCTCATCCCGGAAAGGAACAGCCAGGGCCTGATTCATCGTATTTGGGTTGAATGAGGATTTTACCGAAAGTTTTCAGGCGCTAGAGTGCGGGATTAGTTGGTATCTAAGCGAGAAACGAAACACGATCAATCGGCCCCTTAAGTGGGTGGAACAAGAATTAGACATGATTATGTTGGAATCATGCTTGCAAAGAGGCGGAACCGGAATATTGCTTGAAATACCGTGGCGCGGAATTCCAGGAATGAAATCCCGCAGATCTTCCTCAAATATAAGCTGGAACAGAGCCATCTTCTATAATAAGAATCACTCCAATAATTGAGACGAAACCCGGCGAATCGCCACTTTATGAACCTGAAGCCCGAATTCACCGTCTTGGCGGCTCCGACTAGAAACAAATCGGAAAATGCCCGGATTTTCCTGGGGTTGTTTAGACACTTGCCATCCCCCGGCTGATATCGATGATTGCCCTGGCAGAGGGGCGTGTGCTGTTCCCTGGCCGGACGGCGGACATGTCTTTGGATGGTTTGGTGTTCACCTCGATGATCCACGGCTTTCCATCTGTATCGGCTGCAATGTCAAGGCCGAGTTCCGCGTAGGTGCCGCCTGCCTCACTGCTTATTGCAGCCGCTGTATTAACGGCAATTTCCCGCATAGCCAGCAGGAGCTCTTTACCGTGTTTGTTTCCGAATACGTCCTTTAATACTTCCAACGGTCTCACCAGACTGCCGCCCATTGCGATATTGGAGACAAAGTGGCCGGGTGGGGAAAGGCGGGCGGTTTCCGAAGTGACAATCCATTTGCCGGCCGAAATTTGATGGCAAAGGAACCGGAAATCAAGCGGGCTGCTTTGCCGTGATATTAACGTGAGGCCTTCTTGAACAAGGTATCTTTCCTTTTTAATAGCAGGCACTATTTCATCAAATAGATCTTCCACTGTTTGAAAGGCTTTTGCCGCTGGTGAGGAACTGGTGCTATGGAGGACAAAGCCTTCTTCGGAGAGAAATACCATGAAGATGTCCCTGCCCTGACTGCCGTGTATCGGTTTGAGATAGACCCTTTCATGTTTCAAGAGCATGTTCCTTAATGCCGATCTGCTATTAAGGAGGGCCGTCTCGGGAAGATAAGGAACGATTTCCGGACATTTCTCAAGCATTTCTTTTACGTTCCATTTATTTAAAAATTGGTGGTTGAAAAACGGTATTTCATGTCTGGTGCAGTACTCCCTGATTTTGTTGAACGCTTCTGTCTGCTCAAAGCGGCGGGAGCTGATGCGATTATGGACGATGTCAGGCGCCGGCACCGTATTCTGCTTCCAGCTGCCTCCTGAATAAATCATTCCTTTCATTTGCTTAACATCCCAGTATTCCGGGGAAGTGATATACAGGCCGATGTGCTGATCCCGGGCATATACGGACAGTTCTTCGTAGTAAGCCGAAAGTTTTCCGCAGGGCGGGTCGGCGCCGGGGTACGTCTTATCGGCAAGAACAGCTATGAAGGGCCCGATTTTGAACGTTCTTCCCGCTGTCGAATAATTGATGCGGATGTTTAACGTTTCATCCGGAAGTCCTAACTCTTTCTGGAGGCCGGGACTGACAGAGAAAACATACCCATCCCCATTCATGATTACGGGCACTGCCGCGGCTGAAGCTGTGCCGGTTTGAATATGAACGGCTGAAGGGCCGGTAATCTTAAGCCGCTGTGCAAATGGTTCTGTCAGGTGCAGCTGGTTACCGGATGAAAAGGCCGCCGGTTCTCTTTTGATATATCGTGCATGTACAACGGTGACCATAAGGATAATCCCTCTTTTATGATGGTTAATACTGGATAGGTGATTTGTGATATCGTATACTATGTGGGCGGATGACACAGTGTGAATGTCCGCGCCTGCCTATAAGAAAACAGGACCGGCCAGGAAGAGGAAAAGGATGAAGAGCCGGTTCGGAGCAGAAGGAGCATTCGTCTCCTGTAAATGCTGTATCAACCAGCAGTAAAGATTTTTTTTATAATAGATTGCAGTCGAGCTAATCTGCCAAACAGCTTAATGGCCGGCGATTAGCTTTATGCAGGAAGAATGGGTGGTTAGTGGAAATGAGTGAATTTATCATCATCTTGATTATGATTGCTGTTGGAGCGGCGATAGGGGGAGTTACCAATTCCCTTGCCATTAAAATGCTGTTCAGGCCTTATAAACCTCTATATCTATTCAACAGGCGGCTGCCGTTCACTCCGGGCCTGATTCCGAAACGGCGCGAGGAATTGGCCAAACAGCTCGGCAGGATGGTCGTCGATTATTTACTTACACCTGAAGGAATACGGAAAAAATTTCTCGATAAAGGGTTCCGCTATGAAGTGGAGCAGTGGGCAAAAGATGAAGCGCGCAGGGTCCTGGACACCGAAAAAACGATTGAGGAATCTCTCGCGGCGCTCGGTACGCCGAATGCGGCAGTGCAGGGAGAAGAGAAGCTGCGTGCTATAGTGGAGGAACGCTATCAAAGATGGATGGAAGCAAATGGGGACCGCAAGCTTGAAAACGTTCTGCCTGAAGCGTGGAAAGACCGGGCAGATGAGAGGATTCCTGTCATGACCGATCATATCATCGGCAAAATAAAGGAGTATTTCAGCGGTGACGAAGGAAAGAAGATCATCAGCCGGATGGTCGATGACTTCTTTGAAAGCAGAGGCACGCTAATGAATATGGTCCAAATGTTCATGGGGAGCGAAAGTCTTACAGGGAAAGTGCAGCCTGAGCTAATCAAGATGCTGAGCCAGGACCGCACGAAGAAGACACTTCAAAACCTGCTTGAGAGTGAATGGGATTCGGTCAAGGCGCTCAAAGTTCATGAGGTAGCTGAAAAGGCAGGTGGGGATGAGAAAATCACTGCTTTTTTACAGCAGGCAGCTATAGAGCAGGTGCAGATCGGCAGCCTGTTATCGATTCCTATCAAAGATCTTGCTTTTCCGTACCGTCAGCTTGTAATCGAGACATGGGTTCCGAAAATGCTTGCATTTGCCGGCGATTTTGCCGCCGTTGAGCTGGAGCGCCTCATGAAAAAGCTCCATCTTGCCGATGTCGTAAGAGAACAGGTGGAGTCGTTTCCAGTTGAGCATCTTGAACAGATGGTCCTTTCCATTTCCAGAAGGGAATTCAAACTCATCACCGTTCTTGGAGCCGTACTCGGCGGCGTCATCGGAGCGGTGCAGGGTGTTGCTGTAATCCTGATCGGCTGATTCGTATGGTGGCATCCCGGTAACTTCCGGAGCCGGCAGTGTTAAACTGCGAGCGGAGTATGGTATCAGCGATAAGGGGCTTGATTTGATTTCTGCTCACAGTTTGTTATAGTGGTTAAGAATGATTGATTCAGCCCGGAGCTGAAAGAACAAGGAGGAATAACATTGGCTAATATGTACGATGCAGCGTATGACTTGGAAAAAGAGATTCGTGACAGCGAAGACTTCAAACAACTTAAAGAGGTTTATGATAAGATAAACAGCGACGAAGTAACAAAGCGCATGTTTGATAACTTCCGCAATATCCAGCTTACACTTCAAGAAAAGCAAATGCGCGGTGAAGAAATCACTGAAGAAGAAGTGGCTCAGGCCCAGCAAACGGTCCAGCTTGTGCAGCAGCACGAAGAAATCAACAAGCTGATGGAAGCTGAACAGCGTGTCAGCATGCTTTTGAATGACATCAACAAAATCATCATGAAGCCGCTTGAAGACCTGTATGGAACAGCTGAAGAAGATGCACCAAACGAGCAATAATAATCACCAACCAACCTCCCGCCGGCAAGGCGGGAGGTTTTTTGCGTCCAAAGGCCGGGCGGGCGCATTAATGAGATGCCAGGCAATTGCCTGGCATTTCAATCCAAACGGGAAGCACTGCCCGTTCTAATATTGGGCAAGCGTACATAAGCTAGTAGCAGAATGCGACAGCTGAGAAGGGGGAAGGCAACATGGTATACAGGATGCTTGCTTTGAATATTGATGGGACGGTGCTTAAATCGAACGGCCGGATGGACAGGGATACGAAACAGGCGGTCCAGTTCGCGAAGGATAAAGGGGTGTATGTGACACTGGTAACGAGCCGTCACTTTTCATCGGCGCGAAAAGTGGCGCGGGCCTTGAAGATTGACGGTTATCTGGTGACACATTACGGTGCATTCGTAAGTGAAGATACGAAAGAACCGATTGTAGACGAAAGGCTCACCGAAAATTTTGTATACAGCCTTGTAAGCATTCTCGAACATTTTGATTGCCATACACGCCTCGTACATGAAAATTTCTCCCTGAGCAACAAGATGAAAACGAGCAGCAATATGATTGCCCGGACAGCAATGAATTCGACCGATCCGCTCTTTTATCCGATGCAGTTTGTCGAGACCTTGAGTGATAAACTTATCGACGAACCGGTATCTGTGCCGCATATCGATATTTACCCGAGCAGTTACGGCGAACAGGAACGGATTGCCTCTACGCTGAAAGAAGAGCTGGAGGGAATTGATGTTATTGTAAAAGCGGACGGCAGGATCAGTGTTGTGCCGGCAGGCGTCTCAAAAGAAAAAGGAGTCCGGCTGCTGGGCGAGCACCTTGGCATTTCACCTGCTGAAATGGTCGTAATCGGTGATGCGGAAGACGATCAGGGCATGATTGAAATGGCTGGCCTGGGTGTCGCGATGGGGAATGCTCCGGCATCAGTAAAAAAAGCCGCTGACTGGGTGACAAGATCAAATGACCAGCAGGGCGTTTCATATATGGTGAAGGAATTGTTCAGAAAGCAGTTTCAGCTGAAGAAAGTCAAGGAGAAATTCAACTTATAAGAAAGCGGGATGTCCGCTTATCAAGTAAAGGAGCCCGGCAGCTTGCCGGGCTTTCGGTGTTCATATGAAGGATATACTGTTTTACATACAGTGGCGATGACACGAAAAACGTTCCTCTAATCGGATTGCCGCGGGGGAGGTGTGCACATTCGCACCCTCTTTTTACATTGACCGCACAAGCAATGTTATGTACACTATAAGCAGTTTTACGCCCTGTGAGAAAAGGCGCTGAAACAGATCATAAAAAGGGTGAACCATTTTGAATATAAAGATAATCGGCCTGGATGAACAGCAATTTCATTATAACCTTGTGCATATAGCCGGATTGTTCTTTGAAGATGCCGCCGTTACGTTTGGGAAGGATGCACATGCAGATGCAGTCTTTTCGGCAACTGTGACGGAAGGGAACCCTGTCCATGTTGCCGGCAGCCTTTCCGTAACTGAAAATGAACGTATATTTACGAAGGAATTTGAATATCATTTTGACGCAGAATCTGCTAATGAAGGTAAAAAGAGCTTGAAGCATGCCGTCAACTATGTCTTTTTGAGTGTTCTCCAGGATTGGACTGGAATCGATCAGCCGTGGGGAACACTTACAGGTGTACGCCCGACGAAGCTTCTCCATAAAAAGCTGAAGGCTGGCGCAACAATTGAGCAGGCCCATCATTCATTAAAGAACAATTATTTGATAAGTGAAGAAAAAGTGGAGCTTATGCAGCGGATTGTCGACCGCCAGCTTGCCGTGCTGCCGGATCTTCATGATTTAAAAAATGAAGTCAGCATCTATATCGGCATCCCGTTCTGCCCCACTAAATGCGCATATTGCACCTTCCCGGCCTATGCCATCCAGGGCAAGCAGGGATCAGTCCATTCATTCCTGGGCGGGCTCCATTACGAAATGAAAGAAATCGGCCGTTGGCTGAAGGGTAATGGCATCAAAGTGACAACTATCTACTTTGGCGGGGGGACGCCGACAAGTATCACGGCAGAAGAAATGGATCTTTTATATGAAGAAATGTACAATTCATTCCCGCATGTAGAAAATGTCCGTGAAGTCACTGTTGAAGCAGGGCGTCCCGATACGATCACGGAAGAGAAACTTGCGGTGCTGCGCAAATGGAACATAGACCGGATCAGCATCAATCCGCAATCTTATATCCAGGAAACGCTTAAAGCGATCGGCCGCCATCATACTGTAGAGGAAACGATTGAAAAATACCATCTTGCCAGAACCAGCGGCATGAACAATATTAACATGGACTTGATCATCGGGCTGCCGGGTGAAGGAGTGCCGGAATTCACCCATACGCTGAATGAGACGGAGAAACTGATGCCGGAGTCGCTCACAGTCCACACCCTTTCTTTTAAACGGGCATCCGAAATGACAAAGAACAAGGAAAAATATAAAGTCGCAGGCCGCGAAGAAATCGGTGAAATGATGGATCTTTCCGCTGTGTGGACGGAAGCAAAGGGGTATACCCCTTACTATCTATACCGCCAGAAAAATATTCTTGGCAACCTTGAAAATGTCGGCTATGCAATTCCGGGCCAGGAAAGCCTTTATAATATCCTCATCATGGAAGAGGTCCAGACGATCATCGGGCTAGGCTGCGGCGCTTCCAGTAAATTCATCCATCCGGAAACGGGTAAAATCACGCGCCAGGCCAATCCGAAAGAACCGAAAGTTTACAACATGGCGTACGAAAAATATACAGATGAGAAGATTGCTTTACTGGAAGACCTATTTGGAACACGTTCTAAAGTTGGAAATGAAAAAGGGCCAGCATAAATTTTGCGTACGGCAAGCTAGAGTGCCGTACGCTTTTGTATATTTGGAGATGAAGGTGGCTGAAACAATTTTTTTCGTAAAATGTCACAGCATGTGAAAACCTGTTCTCAACGGCGTAATGCGATTGAAAGGAGAGTTTCGATGAGAGTTATTGGTATTGATTTATCTGGACCCAAGAACCATAAAGATACTTATCTTGCTGTCTTTGAAAAGCAAGGGAATGGGTTGAAATTGGAAAAAGTTGCTGGCGGATTGAGTGATTCAGCAATTTTAACCGAGGTAGCCGAGCAGAGTTCCGTTGATGAAGTGGTAATTGGAATGGATGCCCCGTTATCCTATCAGGATGGGGGAGGAGACAGGCCCGGTGACAGGTCGCTAAGGCAATTCATTGTCAACATCGGGATGAAATCAGGCTCAATAATGCCTCCTACGCTGAATCGAATGGTCTATATCACACTGCGCGGCATCAAACTGACCAGGGAGATTGAGGAGCTGGAAGCACCCCATCCGATTTCAATTGTTGAAGTGCATCCGGGGGCAATCATCGGGTCAAGGATTGCAGCTTCTGATATTCCATCTGTGCTGTCGTATAAAAAAGACCAGTCGTCGAGAAGCATGACCCGGAAATTGCTTGAACAGGAAATGCAGGCAGAACTGCCAGCCGAAATCGAGCAAGAAAACCATTCCATTGATGCGTGTGCAGCAGCACTTGGCGCGTGGCACTGGCGGGATCCTGAGCGGGATCCGAAGTGGCTGCATCCTGCCGAACGTCCAATGCATCCTTATGATTATTGCTGTTAACCTTGTGAGAACCTGCACCCTCTAACGAAACCACTTTTACAGCAGGGAAGTGGATTTTGACTGCAAAACATGGACAGCCGATAAACTTGATTTATGCTATAATTTAAGGGTTGAAACTATTTCTATCTGTTCCTGAAGCGATGACAGGGCGGCAAGAATAGATACAGTTATATACTATTTAGAAGCAATAAGGCTTCAATGTGAAAGCGAGTGTTCTTCATGGGACGTAAATGGAATAATATCAAGGAGAAAAAAGCGGCTAAAGACAAGAATACGAGCCGCATTTATGCCAGGTTCGGACGGGAAATTTATGTTGCGGCCAAGCAAGGGGAGCCCGATCCGGAACTAAACCAGGCTTTGAAGGTTGTCCTTGAGCGGGCGAAGACGTACAACGTGCCGAAAAACATCATAGAGCGAGCCATCGAAAAGGCGAAGGGCGGCGCGGAAGAGAACTATGATGAACTGCGTTATGAAGGCTTCGGGCCGAACGGCGCCATGGTCATCGTTGATACGTTGACGAATAATGTGAACCGGACAGCGGCTGAAGTACGGGCCGCTTTCAGTAAAAATGGCGGCAATCTCGGTGTGAACGGCTCGGTCTCATACATGTTTGATGCAACGGCGGTCATCGGGGTTGAAGGGAAATCAGAAGATGAAGTGCTTGAACTGTTGATGGAAGGAGATGTTGATGTCCGCGATGTGTTTGAGGAAGACGGCGGTGTCATCGTCTATGCAGAACCTGACCAGTTCCATGCCGTACAGGAAGCGTTCAAAAATGCCGGCATCACCGAATTTACGGTTGCTGAGCTGACAATGCTCGCCCAAAACGATGTTGCGCTTCCGGAAGACAGCCGGGATCAGTTTGAAAAACTGATCGATGTGCTCGAAGATTTGGAAGATGTCCAGCAGGTGTATCATAACGTTGATTTTGACGATTAAGAACGAAGATCCCCGGCATATTAATGTCCGGGGATTTTTTATTTGTAAAGGAAATTATAAAAGATAAAAAGCCAGAAGAGAATCGTCCAGCTCCAGGCGCCAGCGGCTATCGTCATAAGCGGTGATCCCCTCCGGGAGGAAAGGGCACCTCCCTGCGGGAACCCCCGATTATGCGTACGCCGCTAAGCGGGCGCCTTGCGCATTTGTTCCTGATCTTCAATCACATAAAGTCATGTTTAACGAGTACAGCTTTTATCGCAGTGTAACTCACTTCATCCGGAAGACGCTCCTTCAGCGGTTTCAGCTTCTTTTCATCCAGTTGCTCGTGTTCATGGAGTATGAGTGCCTCTGCCTCACTGGTGAAAAACAAATTCCAATCTAGTTGATTGCCTTCCTTTGCTGCTTTGAATAAATGGTTTTCTACGGTCCGGGTGGTTAAACCGCGTTCCTTTGCGATATCTTTTATGTCACGGCCTTCGCAAAACTCTTCATATGAAATCATATGGCTGGGTCGGCTGTCATCAGCCTCCTTCTTTTGGATGGCTGCAGAAGAAAGGGAAGGAGAGGGAGTGTGTTTTTCGATCGGCCCATGATCATCAAGAAAACGGATAATGCCTTCTAAAAACACTTCACCGTACTGATCAAATTTCTTTTCCCCGACGCCTTTTATCTGCAGCATCGCTTCTTTTGTTTCCGGAATGAAGCGCGCCATTTCCTTCAGGCTTGCATCTGAAAAAATGACATAGGGCGGCACCCCTTTTTCTCCGGCGATCGATTTCCGCAGCATACGCAATGCTTCAAACAATCCGGAATGGTAATCATCCTTTACGGCTGCCGCTTTTGGAAGGGCCTGGACATAAACGGTTTCATTTCCTTTCAGGACCTCGCCTGCAAGCGGGGTGAGCTTCAAGGTCGGAAATTTGGCATCTTCTGTCTGCAAGTAGCCGTCTGCAGCAAGGTAGTTGATCAAGTTCATGATTTCCTTCTCTGTATAATGCGACAGAAGTCCATACGTTGACAGCCGGTTAAAGTTGAAGTCGATGACTCTCTGGCTTTTTGACCCCTTCAATACTTTTGCGGTCATAGAAGCGCCGAACCTTTCTCCCATCCGGGCCACGCACGATAACACCATCTGGGCTTCGCGTGTCATATCCGCGCGGCTCCCGCCTCCGAGGCAATTGCTGCAGCGGCCGCACTCACCGGGACCGGCCGGATCGCCGAAGTAATCAAGGATATAGCGCTGCAGGCACCGATTCGTATGGCAATAACTTGCCATGTCCTGAAGCTTTTTATATTCCTGGCGTTTTTTCATTTCATCCATAATGGATTGCTCAATTAAAAACTTCTGCAGCTGGATATCCTTTGCCGCAAACAGCAGGATGCACTCACTCGGTTCGCCGTCACGTCCGGCGCGTCCGGCTTCCTGATAGTAGGACTCGATATTCATCGGCAGAGCATAATGGATGACAAAGCGCACGTTGCTTTTATCAATTCCCATACCGAATGCGTTTGTGGCAACCATGACGGCAGCCTCATCCTGAATGAAGGCTGATTGCGCTTCTTTGCGGGCGGTTTCAGACATTCCGGCATGATAACGGGCCGCTTTTACGCCTTTGTCCGCAAGCATTTTGTACACCTGATCCGTCACTTTGCGGGTCGGCGTATAGATAATTCCGGATTCGTTCGGTCTTTTTTCCACATAATCAAGCAGGAAATCAGGCTTCGAGGCTCCTTTAACGTTTTGGAAATAGAGATTTTCCCTGGCAAATCCCGTGTTCACGATATGATCGGATTGGATATCCAGCAGTGATTGGATATCGGCGATCACCTCATCAGTGGCGGTGGCGGTAAGGGCCATCAGGACAGGCAGTTCAGGCAGTTTTTTTAAATTAGGAATGATAGAGCGGTAGCTTGGCCGGAAGTCATGTCCCCATTGTGAAATGCAGTGGGCTTCATCGAAGGCGATCAAAGAAAGGGGGAGATTACTGATTGCATGGATGAAATCCCGTGATTCAAACCGTTCCGGTGCGACATATACAAACTTAAAGAGACCTGCCTGCAACTCTTGAAGCCGTTCTTGCTGTTCTGTGAAATTCAACGAACTATTGATGAACGTTGCATCCACGCCGGCGGCCGTCAAAGCGTCCACCTGGTCCTTCATCAAAGAGATAAGCGGTGAAATGATGACAGCGGTTCCTTCCTTGACGAGGCCGGGAATCTGGTAGCACAGCGATTTTCCGCCCCCTGTCGGCATGACAGCCAGTGTATTTTCATGACTGAGCGCATGCCCTACGGCCTTTTCCTGACCCGGGCGGAATGATGTATATCCGAAGTATTGTTCAAGCACTTGTTTTGCTTTCGTAAGCATATTTCCCATCCTTTTGCTTCATTTGCTTCCTTTATCGTAACAAATTCGGGCAGGGAAGGGGCGGGAAAAGAAAAATTCCCCCCCATTCTTGTGAAGATGCACATACTGGGGAATCAGGAAGGCGCATTCCGTTTATCTTCACACACCATCAGTACATTCCCATCAGGGTCCCTGAATGTGCAAAAAGATATGTCGTCATGAATCTCAATTTCACCTGCAACTTCAATTCCTTCTTCAACAATAAAGGCATAAGAAGACTGGAGGTCATCTGTGTCAAAAAACAGCAGCGGCAGGTTGTCTGTGGAAGGAGCAGCCCGATGATGGCTGTCGAGGATGATTTGGCTTCCGCCCTGCACCGGCGAATCATAAATGTTGCCTTCATGTGCGGCCTCACGGATAGGCAGGCCGAGGAGCCTGCTGTAAAAGGCGATGGCGCGTTCCATCCCGGATACATGAATGAAAACGGCCCCGGCCTGGTTTTTAATTGGACTTTTCATCACGATTTCCCCCTTCTTGGCTTTTGTTTCAGATTAACATAATGTGGAATGCGAATGGCTGATATTCTGCAATTCAGCGGATGTTTTCACCCAAGAAAAACGTTCACTCACACAGTTCTCGTGTGAGTGAACGTTTCCATTTCTCCGGGCCGGTGAACGGGAAGGCCGTCCGGGTCAAGTTCATTCCACAGAAAAAAACCGGCAATCATGCCGGTTTTTTGCGTATGCGGTAACAGCTCCAGGGACCCAACCATGCCACAGGATGCTCGATTTTTTAATGATCGGCAGGCACCCCATACCAGGAGCCCTGACCCTAAAAGCACGAGTATCTCGTGTGTGTTGCTTCCGCTGCGAACAGATGGGGCGGGTAAACCAAAAATCTCTATTTTCAGCAGCCTGGAAACGAGAAAACCCCCTGTATGAATAGACTCGACTCTCCATCAGAGCAGTCATGCATTCTAAATGCTTTGCATCATATCCTTCTGGAAAAAGTTCATCGATTGGTACTTCGATTTTCGAACGGAACCAACCAGGATGGCTGAGTCGCTGCAGCTGTTACTTGAATTCATCTACATTTTAGCATTGCAGCAGCGCTTATTCTGTTGAGGAAATGTGAACATTCAAAAGATGTTGCAGCGAGACGTCATGCACATATAGTGCAGGTCAATGGAGGCTGAATCCGCAATGAATCTTTTTGGTAAGTCAGTGCTGATAAGTTTTTTTAGAAAAAGTGTTGTTTTTAGATAATTAAGAAAATTATAATAAAAGAAGGAGTGCCGGTTTTTGTTTTGAAAACGCTTTCTATAAAGATACCCTGGAAAGCAAAAGCCGGAGTGTACTTATCACAAAGAGAGGAAGGGGATCAATGGCTTTTCATCCGACAATAGGAACGATTTTCGACCAGACGGTTCTGAAGTACCCGGAGAAGGAGGCCCTGGTGGACAAGACGCTGAATAAACGATGGACGTATGAAGAATGGCGCGATGATGTCCATCGCCTCGCGAATGCCTTGATGCAGGCAGGTGTAAAAAAAGGGGACAGGATTTCAACTTTCCTGTTCAATTCCAGCGAACTTGCCACCGTCTTCTTCGCCAGTGCAAAAATCGGAGCAGTGCTGAACCCGATCAATTTCCGGCTGAAGGCTCAGGAAATCGATTATATACTCGGCGATGCGAAACCGAAGGTGTTTTTATTCGAAAAAGCACTGGCCAGTCAGGTGGAAGCAGTATACGGGCAACATCCTGAAACGGCATTCTGGTATATCAATGAAGAAACGCCTGTATACGCCGAAAATTATTATGAAAAAAAGAACAGTGCTCCAGCTGATGAACCGGATGTTGAGGTAAGCGAGGACGATATATATGCCATCATGTATACAAGCGGGACGACCGGACGGCCAAAAGGAGTACTGCACCGTCACCGTGATATTGTGGAAATGAGCTTGATCTGTGCTGCGGTGATCAAATTGTCTGATCAGGATATCGGACTTGTCACTGCCCCGATGTTCCACTGCGCCGAGCTTCATTGCGCTTTCCTTCCGCGCGTCCATACCGGCGGAAGCAATATTATCATCCACCATTTTGATGCAAAACAGGTGCTTCAGACGATTGAGGAGGAAAACGTGACAACTTTCTTCGCAGCACCGACAATGTGGAATATGCTTCTTCAGGAAAACGTTGAAACCATGAAGCTTGACTCCCTGCGTGTCGGTCTCTATGGAGCGGCACCAATGGCTCCTGTCCTTGTGAAAGCAGTACGTGAGCGCCTTGGAATTGATTTGATCCAGGCATACGGACAGACGGAAATGGGGCCTGCGGTCACATTCCTGGCAGAGAATGAGCAAATCACAAAAGCGGGTTCCGCCGGAAGGGCCGCCTATAATCATGAAATCCGTGTGGTTCGGCCAAATGAAAACGGCCCATCAGAACCGGAGGACATATTACCGCCTGGTGAAGTGGGCGAAATCATCATCAAGGGGCCGTGCATGATGGCCGGATACTATAACAGGGAAGAGGCGACTGAGAAAGCGCTCTATAAAGGGTGGTACCATTCCAGCGATCTAGGCTTCATGGACAGGGACGGTTATTTATATGTAGCCGACAGAGTCGATGACATGATTATCAGCGGGGGAGAAAACGTGTATCCGCGGGAAGTGGAAGACTTGCTGCATGCCCATGAAGGGATTCTTGACGTTGCCGTCCTGGGCGAGCCGGATGAAAAATGGGGCGAGCGGGTTGCAGCCTTTGTTGTTAAAAAAGATGAAACGCTGACTGAGGAAGAGTTGGAGGCCTATTGTAAAAACAGTGACCACCTGGCTGACTACAAACGACCGCGGACGTATTATTTCGTGGACGAGCTGCCTCGAAACGCCAGCGGCAAAATCCAAAAGTTCCTGTTGAGGAAGCAGTTTGAAGAAAAGCAGGCAGATCCAACAGCATAATAATACAAGGACATTACAGAAATGGAGGAAGCATACATGACAGCAGCTTATATAAAAGAGGAACATCGCATATTCAGGGATGCCGTCAGAAAGTTTCTTGATAAAGAAGCCCGCCCTTACTATGACCAGTGGGAAAAAGACGGAATCATTCCCAGGTCGCTCTGGACCAAAATGGGGGAAAACGGTTTTCTTTGCCCATGGGTCAATGAAAAATATGGAGGATTTGAAGCCGATTTCGGCTACTCCGCCATTTTGAACGAGGAATTTGAAAGAATCGGATCGAGCCTGGTCGGAATCGGCCTGCATAACGATATTGTGGCGCCATACATCGCTGATTACGGGACGGAAGAGCAGAAACAGCGCTGGCTGCCAAAATTCATCAGCGGAGAAATGATCACTGCTATTGCGATGACTGAACCTGGGGCCGGGTCGGATCTCGCAGGCATCAGGACAACAGCTATCGCAAATGGAGATCATTATATCGTAAATGGCGAAAAGACATTCATCACCAACGGGATCCACTCCGATCTTGTAGTAGTAGTCGTAAAGACGGACCCGAAAGCAAATCCGCCCCATAAAGGGATGAGCCTGATTGCGATTGAGCGTGATACACCTGGATTTTCACGCGGCCGTAAGCTGGAAAAGGTAGGCCTTCACGCCCAGGATACAGCAGAGTTGATTTTTGAAGATGCGGAGGTGCCGACGGAAAACCTGATCGGTGAAGAGGGTAAAGGATTCTATTATTTGATGGAAAAGCTGCAGCAGGAGCGACTTGTTGTGGCAATTGCCGCGCAGGTGGCGGCAGAGGAAATGATGAAACAGACCCTTGACTTTGTGAAGACGAGAAAGGCGTTCGGAAAGCCGATCAGCAAATTGCAGACGGTGCAATTTCGCCTTGCAGAAATGGCGACCGAAATCGAAATCGGCAGGACATTCATTGACGATCTTATCACTCGCCACATGAATAAGGAGGATATCGTTTCCCAGGTATCGATGGCAAAATGGTGGACAACCGAAATGGCGAAACGGACAGCCGCCGAAGGCATACAGCTCCACGGCGGTTACGGGTATATGGAAGAATACGAGATTGCCAGAAGGTACCGCGATATACCGGTATCTGCCATATATGCGGGCTCAAATGAAATTATGAAGTCAATTATCGCAAAGCGGATGGGCCTGTAACGATGACAGCAGGCTTCCAAATGCTTGAAGGAATCCGTGTTCTTGATTTTTCCCAGTATCTCCCGGGCCCTTCGGCAAGTTTGCGGCTTGCCGATATGGGGGCGGAAGTCATCAAGGTGGAATCACCTGCTGGCGATCTTGCCCGCAGTGTCGGCGGAAGCAGCCAGGAGAACACTCCGGTTTTCAGGCTCAACAATTCCGGAAAGAAAAGTGTGGTCGTAAATCTTAAAGAAAGGGAAGAACGCGAACGGATACTGAACCTTATTAAAACGGCGGATGTGCTGATCGAAAGTTTCCGGCCCGGGGTGATGCGCAGACTGGGGCTTGATTATGAAAGTACAGGAAAAGTGAAGCGGAATCTCATTTATTGTTCAATAAGCGGTTACGGCCAGGACGGAGAATTCAGCAGGCTGGGCAGCCATGATCTGAATTACATGGCAGTGAGCGGGATGCTTTCCCAATTTAAGGACAGCAAGGGCAGGCCAGTGCATCCGACGGTCACACTTGCTGACATGGCAGGCGGCATGGCGGCCAGTGAAGCGATCACAGCAGCGCTTTTTAAAAGGGAGCGTACAGGTGAAGGCAGTTATATCGATCTTGCGCTGATTGATGGAATGGCGGCATTTTTAAGCCACCATTACACCATGAGTGCCGAATCCGGCATTGAAACGGGCATTGAACCGCTAAACGGCCAGCTTGTGTCCTATCACTTATATGAAACGGCGGATGGCCGGTTTGTAAGTCTTGCCGCCCTCGAACCGAAATTCTGGCGCAGCTTTTGCGAAGCTGCCGGAAAAGAAGAATGGCTTTCAGCCCATCTCTCCCCGGCTGATTCAAGTAATCCGGTATATGCCGATATCCAATCCTTTTTTCTATCGAAAACGATGAAAGAGTGGCGCATATTCGGTGAAACCGTGGATTGCTGCCTTATACCTGTCCTGGAACCCGGTGAGGCGTCAGCCCACCCATTACTGAAAGAGAGAGGTCTTGCAAGAAGCGGAAACGGCGGCGGTGTCCTGACGGCTACCGGCTATGGACGGCCAGCCGGCACCCGCGGGCCCTCTCCGGAACTCGGTGAACATACTGAAGAAGTGTTGGGCATGTTACCTGTAATGAAAATCAGAGAGGATGAGAAATAATGATGAATACACCTTTACTGCTGCCTTTGATGATGGAACATGCGGAGAAGTTTTTTTCAGAGAAGAAAGTGATCAGCCGTACAACAGCCGGAAAGATGGAAATGACATACGCAGAAATCGGGCGCCGGACGAGGGCTCTTGCCAGCGCTCTTGAAAAGCTGGGCGTCGGGCGCGGCGATAGAGTGGGAACCTTTGCCTGGAACCATCATCGCCACCTTGAAGCTTATTTCGGAATACCGGGCATGGGCGGTGTCCTCCATACGATCAACTTGCGTCTGTCTCCAGAGCATATCAGCTATATCGTCAATCATGCTGAAGATAAAGTTCTGCTGATTGACGCCGATTTGCTCCCGCTCATTGAAAGGGTGAAGGATGCATTTAATACGGTTGAAGCTTATGTTGTGATGACAGATGATGAAACTCTTCCGGAGACGTCACTTTCACCTGTTTATCATTACGAAAAATTGCTTGCGGACGGGGATGAAGATTATGAGTTTGTGAAGGACATGGACGAAAATTCACCCGCCGGCATGTGCTATACGTCAGCGACAACCGGCAATCCTAAAGGTGTCGTCTATTCCCACCGCGGCATTGTGCTTCACAGCCTGGCGCTGGGGCTTGCAGACAGTGCAGCCATTTCGGAATCTGACCGGGTGATGCCGGTTGTGCCGATGTTCCATGCGAATGCCTGGGGTATGCCTTTTGCTGCTGTGTGGTTCGGCTCCACACAAATTATGCCCGGTCCGCAGTTCACGCCGAAAGTGCTTGCCGAATTGATCGATCAGGAAAAAGTGACACTCACAGCGGGTGTACCGACAATCTGGCTCGGTCTGTTGAAAGAGTTGGAAGAAGGAAACTATGAAACATCGAGCCTGCGTGCCGTGCTTTGCGGGGGATCAGCTGCTCCGAAAGGAATGATCAAGACATTTGAATCCAAATACAGCATTCCATTCATCCATGCATACGGAATGACTGAAACATCACCGCTTGTTGTCCTGTCGAGGCTGAAGAGCAATCAGGAAAATCTGGGAGAGGAAGAAAGACTTGATATCCGAGCAAAACAGGGATACCTCGTGCCAGGCGTGGAAATGAAAGTGGTCGGTAAAGATGGTGAAATAAAATGGGACGGCGAGGAAATGGGTGAATTGCTGCTGCGCGGTCCCTGGATTGCGAGTGAATATTATAACGATGACCGAACAGAGGAGGCATTCCGGGACGGCTGGCTGTATACGGGTGATGTGGTCACTGTCGACAACGAAGGGTTCATCAAAATCGTCGACCGTACGAAAGATTTAATCAAGAGCGGCGGTGAATGGATTTCATCCGTCGATTTGGAAAATGCACTAATGGCGCATGAGGGCGTTTTCGAAGCAACAGTCATTGCAGTGCCGCACGAGGAATGGCAGGAGCGGCCGGTTGCTGCGGTTGTCCTTAAAGAGGACCACAAAAACAAGGTAACCAAAGAAGAACTGCTTGACTTTTTGCGGCCGCAGTTTGCGAAATGGTGGCTTCCGGATGATATCGTCTTCATGGAAGAAATTCCAAAAACGTCTGTCGGAAAGTTCCTTAAGCGGGCCCTGCGTGACCAATTGAAGGAGCATTTGTCTTCGCGTCAGGCATGACAGTCTAAAAGAAAATGGTTTTATTTATATGAACGGTGAGGAAAGAAAGGCATGGAGCGGCTTACCTGCGGCACCTGTACTTCTGGGGGCTGAATCCGGGCAAAACGAATAACAGGGGGAGATGGACGGATGCACTTAGGTTTGACACTGGAACGGAACGTTTCAAGGCTTGGTGAGAAACCGGCACTCATTTTTGAAGGAAGGACAACATCTTATCGGCAGCTGAATGCGGATGTGAACCGGATTGCAAATGGCATGATTGAAGCCGGCATTGAAAAAGGCGATAAAATCGCAATGGTCATGAAAAACTCGGATGACTTTGTGAAGGTTTTTTATGCCATTATGAAGGCCGGAGCTGTCGCGGTGCCGGTAAACTTCCGGCTGACCGCTTCTGAAATCAACTACATCCTTGGTGATTCAGATTCCGTGATGGCCGTTTTTGATTCCGAATTTGCAGAAGTCATCAACAGAGCGTCCGAAGGGATGGATGCCATCAGCCATAAGGTTGCGGCCGGAGGGTTCAAGGAGCCGGGACAGGTGTCACTGGAAGAGTTCATATCCGGTGATGAAAGCAATCCAGGCGTTGACATAAGCGAGAGTGACGATGCGCAAATTTTGTATACGAGCGGGACGACCGGGCGGCCGAAAGGAGCACTCCTCGATCACCACCGCGTATTTCATGTCGGTGTCAACCTCATGGCGATGATGGCTGTCACCCCTGATGACAGGATGCTTCATCTGGCACCGCTCTTCCATTGCGCCGAACTGAACTTGTTCATGGTTCTCGGTACATTTGTCGGCTGCACGCAGATCATCCATAAGGACTTCAATCCGGTTGATGTGCTGAAAGCGATCGAAGAGCATAACATCACGCTCTTCTTCGGTGTGCCGACGATGTACAACTTCCTTCTTCAAGTGCCGAACGCAAATGAATTCAATCTGTCTTCCATCAGGGCATGTGCATATGGGGCCGCTCCGATGCCGGTATCCCTTATTGAAAAATCGATGGAATTGTTCGGCCATGACCGGTTCTATAATCTTTGCGGTTTGACAGAAGGGGGTCCGACGGGTATTTGTCTCACCCCTGAAGGACATAAGACGAAGCTTGGCACAGCCGGAAGGCCAATCCCGGGTACGGAAGCAAGGGTTGTCGATGATACCGGTGAAGATGTCGAGCCAGGCCGAATCGGCGAGTTCATTTTGCGCGGCGAGACGATCATGAAAGAGTATTACAACAAGCCGGAAGAAACACAAAAAGCGCTGAAGGACGGCTGGCTGTATACCGGTGATCTCGCTGTCATTGATGAAGACGGCTACATTTCGCTTGTCGACCGTAAAAAAGACATGATCATTTCAGGCGGTGAAAATGTATACTCAACTGAAGTGGAACAGATTTTATACAGCCATCCGCAAATTCTGGAAGCGGCAGTCATCGGCGTCCCGCATGAAGTCTGGGGCGAAACGGTTGCAGCTGTCATCGTACCGAAAGAAGGGCAGGCAATCGATCATGAAGAAGTGAGGGACTATTGCCGGCAATCGCTGGCAGGATACAAAGTGCCGAAGATCTTATATGAAATGGAGCAGCTTCCGCGCAATGCATCAGGTAAAGTGCTGAAATACAAGCTCCGATCCCAATATTCGATAGATGAAACCGACGAAAAGAAGATGAACATGTAAATTGCGGTAAGCGTTTGAGGAAACGGTAATTGCTCCCTCAAAAAAGGAAATCTGACAGAGGTTGTCGAATGATAAATGTGATGGGTGAAAAGCCGGAATACGGCCCGCTGCATGACAGCTGACGGATTGCCATCAGCTTGCATGGGCGGGTTTTTCCTTGAGGTCGAACGAAGCACATTCATGTACATAACGAAAAACCAGGAGGGGTAAAATGGAACTTCTCAGTGAGACGAAAACAATCAATCTTCAAAAGGAAGGCAGGATTCTGTTTCTTGAACTGAACCGGCCGGACGTACTGAATGCAATGGACGTGGAAATGATTCATGAATTAAATGAAACGATGCGGGAAATCAGAGAACGAAAAGAAGAAATCCTTATCATCACAGGGAGCGGACGGGGGTTTTCCGCAGGCGGTGATATCCGGACGATGCTGACAGAAATGGATGAGTCACAATTTGATCCGGTAATGGACAAAATCAGTGAAATGATCAGATCCCTTTACACGATGCCAAAACTGGTCATCAGTGCTATTCACGGTCCAGCCGCCGGACTTGGCTTCAGCTTTGCTCTCGCCGCTGATTACCTGATTGCGAGCCCGCAGGCGAAATTCGCCATGAACTTCATCAAGATCGGCCTCATACCGGATGGCGGCGGCCACTTCTTTATGGATAAACGCCTGGGACCTGAAAAGGCGAAACGGATTATATGGGAAGGTAACAATATGGAAGCGGCAGAAGCGCTTGAAGCCGGATTGATTGATGAAATTGCAGGTGAGGATGTCCTGGACGCGGCCCGATCAAAGGCGGATGAATGGCTGAATCACCCGGTCCTGGCAATGATCGCCACAAAACAGATTATGTCCAATCTTAATGTTGAAAAACTTGACCGCGTTCTTGGCATGGAAAAAGTGAAACAATTGGAAATGCGAAGAACGGAAGATCACCAGGAAGGCATCACCGCTTTTTTGGGTAAGCGCAAACCGGAATATAAAGGGCGCTGAGAGCCGCTGTAGTGCCAACATTTCATTTATTGAAAAACGCCTTCCACACACTTCATCCAGTGTGTGGAAGGCGTTTTTAATAGTTAGGAGCTGTAGTCAGGAAAAATTGCCCTGTAAACGAGGGCGGCCCTGGAACCGTTTTATTCCGCTAAGCGGTTGCCATACACATTTCTTCTTTAACGTGAAGAGGAGTTAAACGCGACAAGTTCCCCTGCGGAAGAGGTGACGCGGTAGTTCCGTTTGTCGTACCCTTCATCCTCAATGCGGTTTTCACCTATTTGTTTTGCGTCATTATCATTTGGTGCTTCATATGTTTCCTCAAGCAGCTTTTCGCCGCTGTCATCAAAAACAGTAAGTGTATACGTCTTCATCTTTTACATCCCCTTTGTCGAAAATCGTCTAGTTAACATATTCGCAATCATTTCCTTTTTTCCTTCTTCTTCATTTAAAAAAATGAAACCTGAACTTCTGTGCAAACGTTATAATAGATATAGATGAGGAGGGACAATCATGACTCTGAAGATTGACCATGTAACAAAACGTTTCGGTTCATTTACAGCAGTTGACGATTTAACGATTGAAATACCTGAAAATAAGATATTCGGATTTCTTGGAGCTAATGGAGCAGGAAAGACGACAACATTCAGGATGATTCTTGGCTTGCTCAACAACAGCTCGGGGTCGATAACGTGGAATAACAAGCCGATCAATTATGAAACAAGTGACATGATCGGATATCTTCCTGAAGAGAGGGGTCTTTATCCGAAGCTTAAAGTACGGGAGCAATTCTTATATCTAGGGAAGCTGAAGGGAATGACAAAAAAAGATGTCATCCGCGAGGCTGAATACTGGCTTGACCGGTTCCGTGTGCCTGAATATATGGATAAAAAAGTCGAAGAGCTGTCTAAAGGAAACCAGCAAAAAATACAGTTCATTGCCGCCGTCATCCATCGGCCGAAATTGATTATCCTTGACGAGCCTTTCAGCGGACTGGATCCAGTGAATGTCGAAATGCTGAAGGAAGCGGTCATCGATTTGAAAGAAAAAGGGTCATCGATTGTGTTTTCCAGCCACCGGATGGAACATGTCGAGGAATTATGTGAAAATTTGTGCATTCTGCAAAAGGGAAAACCGGTCGTTTCCGGTTCATTGCGTGAAATCAAACGGACATTCGGCAAGAAAAATATTGATATCCGTGCCGATTTCGATATGGCTGACCTTAAGAAGGCACCGGGGGTGGTCCGGCTGCGGAAACAGGCAGATGGTGTCCTGCTGCAGGTCGAAAATGAGGAAACTGCGGCAGGTGTTTTTGATCTGGTAAAAAATCGCGGGTTTGTCCGGAAGTTTGAATTGGAGGAACCTTCACTGAATGATATATTCATCGAAAAGGTTGGTGCTTCATATGAATAAATTCTGGATTATTTTATCCCATACATACCTCACCAGGCTTAAATCGAAATCGTTTATTATCACGACCCTTATTACGGCGCTCGTCATAACCGGCCTTGCTAATTCATCGAAAATCGCGGATTTGTTTACCGGCGGGGAGACAGAAGCAGCAGAGATTGCGGTCATTGACCGGACAGAAGTCTCGCTGGAACCCCTCAGAGCACAGTTGGAAGCCGCTGATACAAAAATCACGCTCACTTCTTTTTCCGGTTCTGCAAAAGAAGCCGAACAGCAGGTGAAGGATGCCACATACACCGGCCTGCTTATCATTGAAACGGGGCCGGACGAGCTGCCGCAGGGAACATATAAAGCCATGCAAATTGCAGAGCAGAAAGTGTCCGGCGCCCTGGAGAATGCCCTGCAGCAGGTAAAAGTGGCGGCGGCAACGAGCCAGTTGGGGCTCAGTGGGGCAGAAGTGGCTGCTGTGTACAGCCCCGTACAGTTTGAACAGGAGGCGCTGCTGGCCAGTGCGAAAACAGCCGAGGAACTGAATCAGGCTCGCGGTCTCGTTTATATTCTGCTGTTTGTCATCTATTTCTCAGTTATTTTCTACGGAAATATGATCGCGATGGAAGTCGCGATTGAAAAGTCATCGCGGGTGATGGAAATCATCATTTCCAGCGTTTCGCCGGTCAAGCAAATGTTCGGAAAAATTTTGGGAATTGCTTTGCTCGGTTTGACGCAGTACATTTTCATCATTGGGATCGGTTATTACTCTTTGAAAGAGAACATGGACGACCTGCAGGGGGGATTCTTTGATGTGATGGGCCTTGGCGGCCTGCCGTTATCAACATTCGTTTATGCTGTCGTATTCTTTATTCTTGGATACTTCTTTTTTGCCACTCTTGCAGCTATGCTCGGTTCGCTCGTAAGCCGTATCGAAGACGCCCAGCAGATGATAATGCCAATGACCCTGTTGATCGTGGCAGCTTTTATGATCGCGATGTTCGGGTTGACCAACCCGGAAACGATGTTTATTACCATTACATCTTTCATTCCGCCTTTCACACCGATGATCATGTTCCTGCGCGTCGGCATGCTGAACGTTCCGGCATGGGAAGTTGCGCTAAGCATCGGCCTCATGATCGTTTCGATATTGGCCCTGGCCGTCATCGCTTCGAAAGTCTACCGGGGCGGTGTGCTCATGTACGGCAAGTCAACATCATTAAAAGATTTGAAGAAAGCGATGAAGCTTTCATAAACCCGTGGGGCATTGCCCCCCGGTTTTTTCGTGTGGTGCCTGTCACCCGTCGGGGTATGACAGTATTTGTCGAAAATTCGACAGGTGCCTGTCACTCCAAGTAGAATATAGAAAAGACTCACGGAAAGGGTGCTGCACAATGGATTCGCTGCGTTTTATTCATGCGGCTGACTTGCATCTTGACAGCCCGTTTAAGGGGCTGCGGTCGCTTCCTGCCGGGCTGTTTGAGAAAATGGAAGATAGTACATATACGGCGCTCAAGCGCCTTGCCGATACAGCGATCCGGGAGCGGGTTGATTTTGTTCTCATTGCAGGAGATGTGTTTGATAACGAAAACCGGAGCCTGCAAGCCCAGCTGCGGTTCAATCGGGAAATGTCCCGGGTCGCCCGCGAAGGCATCGATGTGTATATCATGCACGGCAACCATGACCACTTTTCCGGCACGATGAACGAGCTGTCGTGGCCGGATAATGTCCACTTTTTTCCACCCGGCAAGGTGAAGATGCTTCCTTTCTACAAAAAAGATCTTCTTGTTGCCGGCTTGTATGGCTTCAGTTACCAGGAGCGGGCCGCAACTGAAAATATGACTGGTTATTACCGGAAAGAACCGGGTCCGCTTTACCATATCGGCGTCCTTCACGGCAGTGAAGAGACAAGTGAGGGACATAGCCGCTATGCCCCCTTCAAGACGTCGGAATTGGTTGAAAAGGATTTCGATTATTGGGCCCTCGGCCATATTCATAAGCGAAGCCGGTTAAGCACACACCCTCCGATAATTTATCCGGGCAATCTGCAGGGGAGGCACCGCAAAGAATCAGGTGAAAAAGGGTTTTACCTCGTGGAAATGCAGGGACCGGAAGAGGCAGCCGAACTTCATTTTCATTCGGCCCAGGCCGTCAAATGGAGTACAATCGACCTGCCGATCAATGGACTTTCAAATGTAACGGAACTTACAGGCTTGCTCGAAGAGAAAATGGAGGAAACCAGAACAGAGGGGAACGGTGTTTTACTGGATATCCGGTTCATCGGTGACGGACCGCTGCACACCGAACTCCAGGAGGAAGATTTCCTGGAAGACCTTGCTTCCATTTTAAATGAAGGGGAGGAACTCGAAGATTCGTTTGTATGGGTGAACTCCTGGCAAATTGAAACGGTGCCGCATTGGAATCGGGAAGATCTGGCAGCTGATGGGCATTTTCTAGGGGATTTGATCCGGGCGATTGACGGCTTTGAAGAAATAGAGGAAACACTAGCGCCCCTATACCGTCATAAAAAGGGGAGAAAATATCTCCCGCGTCTCGGTGAAACAGAAAAACGGCAACTCCTGGAGGATGCCGAACGGCTGCTCCTGAATGAATTGCTGAAGGAAATGGACTGAAAGGAGGGGTGATCGATGAAGATCGATTCATTGCATATCTACGGGTTTGGCGGACTTGAGGACGTGAAGGTTTCTTTTCAATCGGGCCTTCAGCTTATCTATGGGGAGAATGAAGCGGGCAAATCAACCCTGAAAGCCTTCATCTTGAGCGTCCTGTTCGGTTTTCCTTCACGGCAGCAAAAAGCGAACCGGTATGAACCGAAAAGCGGCATGAAGTACGGCGGAAGTGTCACCGTCTCAATCGAACCGCACGGACTGGTCACAATTGAGAGGGTGAAAGGCAAAGCAGGCGGGGAAGTGGCCGTTTTGTATGAAGATGGCACGGCTGGAACCGGGGAAGATTTACAAACACTGCTAAAAGGCATGACCCGCAGCAAATTCGAATCGATATTTTCTTTTGGGCTTGACGGGCTGCAGGAGCTCGAAAATGTAAATGCGGATATGGTTGGGGAGTATCTGTTTGCAGCCGGGATGACAGGGGCCGGTTCGCTGGCACGTGTTGAAAAACAGCTTCAAAAAAGCCTCGAGGACTTATATAAACCGAACGGCCGCAAGCCTGTGCTCAATCAAAAAATGGCTGAAGCGTCCGAACTTGAACAGGTTGTCAAAAAGAAGCAGGAGATGCTTAAGGATTATGAAGAAACGGCAAGAGAGCGCTCTGCCCTGCAGGAGGAAACAGAAAAACTCCAGATTGAGATCGCGGATATGAAAAAAGCCCTCGAAACGCACCGTCTTGTAAAATCTGTAATGCCATATATCGAAGAAAAAGAAAAATTGTCAGCAGAGCTGCATGGATTGGATGCTCCAGCTGCATTTCCGGAAAACGGCCTGGAAGAACTCGCTTCCCTGCAATCTCAGCTTGTGCCGCTGGAAAGCAGCCGGAACGGAATGCTCGCCAGGGAAAAACAGCTGAAAAAAGAATATGATGCCCAGATTGTTGATGAAAATTTGCTGGCCCTGCAAAAGCAAGTGATTGAACTGCATGAATATAAACCGGTGCAGCTTAAAACACGTGAGGAATACCATGCGGCCAGGCAGGCAGCGGACAAAAGCTTTGAAGATCTTGAGAAGGGATTCGGTGAATTAGGGCTCCCCGTCAGCAGGGAAAGTGTCGAACACCTGAAAGAAGTCGTGCAATCGAAGCCTGTTTTGGATGAACTTCACAGCCGCCAGGTTAAACTGGATGAAAAAAAAGCACTCCTGGACCGTGTCTTCCATGATGCCAAATCAGAACTTGAATATGCAGAAAAAGAAGCGAAGCATCTAAAGTATGAGGTTTTACCTTCAGACAAACGGAGAAAATTAGAAGAAAAGCTGGAAAATATCCATAACAGAGCAGAACAGGCAGCACGCAAGAAGTCTCTTGAAGGTGCGCTTGCTTCTTTGCCGAATGTAAGCAGGCAAAAAGAACAGGCGGCGAAGCCGCTGCTCCCCGGCATCATCCTGTTTTCTGCGACAGCTCTCGCTTCCCTGCTTTTACTTATCGAACAAAACTGGCTGATTCTTGGACTGGTCCTGCTTTTGGCCGGCATCGGCTCCCTTCAGCTCTTCTCAAGCCGGAAAACGGGCGGGAATGCAAAAGAGTATTCGGCTGAAAGAGCGTATCTGATAGAGCAGCTCAAAAGACTTGATGCTGAACTTGGTGAAAATGATGTTTCAGAATTTGACCGCACCGAAATTGAACAGAAGTTAAAGCGGGATACAGAGATTAAGAGTAAGGCAGAGCGTGCTGCAGACAAGGTGGCTGCTGCAGAAAAGCAATTTGATAAAGTCGTCAAACAGTTCGAGGAATGGGAAAAAGAGTCCAATGAATTTGCCGGTGAAAAAGAACAGTGGTGTACTGGAGCAGGTTTTTCGGCTGCACTCCCTCTGTCAATGCTGCAAGAAAAAGTGGCTTCAGCTGGAAATTTGGCAAGAGCATATGAAGACTCCGATCATCATAGAAAACAACTTGCTCACCTGAAAAAAGAGTATACCGATTATGGTGAACGGGTAGCGGAACTTTCCTCAAAGGTGATGCCCGAAGAAAAGACCCGCGATCCAATCGTATTAATTGAAATCGTATACCGCCGCCTCCAGGAGGAACTAGAAAAGAAAAATGCCAAAAACCAAATCGGTATCCAACTGTTCAACCTGCAGACAGATATGAATGAACTCGACGGACGGATTGAATCCATCCGCCAGGAAATTGAAAAGCTCCTTTCCTTTGTCCCGGCAAGTACTGAAGAGGAGTTCATCCGCCTGGGTAAAAACAGGAAGGAAAGTGAAAGAATCAAGCGTGAACTTGCCGGTGCAGAAGTTCAAATTGCCAGGCTTCTTGCAGGCCGAGCCGGCGAAAACGAAATAAAAGAGAAAGCTAAAGACGTCACACAGGATACCCTGGAAAATATGGAAGTTATGCGGGATACAGCAGAAGGGAAAGTTAAGGAAAAAGAGAAACGTCTTGCAAGACTTGATGAAAAGATGGTATTAATGGTAGAAGACGGGACTGCGGCTGCTGCGGTCCACAAGTTTGAATATAAAAAATCCTATCTCGACCGGGAAGCGAGGAAATGGGCGGTTTACGCCATTGCGGCACGCCTGCTGGAGAAAACAAAGGAGCAATACCGGGAAACAAAGCTTCCGCAGGTGATCAAGGAAGCTGAACGTATTTTCGCCCTGTTGACAGGCGGCCGTTATGTAAGAATCCATGTCCCGGGGGGCAAAGACACCTTTATTGCCGAACGGGTTGACGGCTTGCGTTTTCTGCCGAATGAATTAAGCCAGGCGACGAAGGAACAAATGTATCTGGCCATTCGGCTGGCCCTGGCAAAGGTTTACCCTGTGTCTGTGACATTCCCGCTCTTGATCGATGACGGGTTTGTCAACTTCGACAGGGAGAGGACTGAAACCGTAATGGATTTATTGAAAAAAGAGGCGGAGCATCGACAAGTTTTCCTGTTTACCTGTCATCCCCATCTGCTTGAGCATGTCAATCAAACAGATGTCATCCATTTGAGCAGGGCGGGGGCGGAGCATATTCCGGCTGAAAGGTAAATAATGTTTTGGAGGTAATATCGGTGAATGAACAGCAATCGGCAGAAGAGTGGGGCGAGTATGAAGAACTAAAAGAAAAATTCATCCAAATAATCGCCAGTAATATGGGCTTGTATGGACTGAATCAGTCTATAGGCCGCCTGTACGGAACGATGTATTTCGCGGGTCAGCCGATGACGCTTGATGATATGCGGGAAGCCCTTCATATGAGTAAGACAAGCATGAGTACTGGCGTAAGGACCCTGCAGGAAATGAAAATGGTGGAACCTGTTTTTAAAAAAGGCATACGTAAGGACCTGTACCAGACATCTGAAGATTGGTACCAGTCGTTCATGGAACATTTCTCCAAACGATGGAAAAGCGGCACCAGGCGCAACGTGGAGGAAGCCGAAAAAGCGATAAAGAAATTGACCATGATTCGGGAAGAGACAGACGACAGCAGTCTGACAGCCCGGATTGATGAAGATATAGAAAAACTGGATTATGCTGCTGAATATTATTCATGGCTGCTTCAATTCATAGAAGTGGTGGAAACGGGCAAAATCTTTGATTTCATCCCGCGTCCGGAGCAGCCGAGGAAAAGGAGATGAATGGCGGAAGCCATGCATCTCCTTTTTTGCTGTCAGAGCGTTTTTCTCTGTTAATTAGAATGTGTCTACCTGGCCCAATTAGACTAAAGATGTTTTACATTCCATTTGAAATGTTGTACGGCAAAACCGAAACCCACACTGTTTTCCTTTACAAACAGATGACAAGTTATACAGCAAACATTCTAGTACGTGCAGTCCCCGCAACTCCTGAACCGGACTGGCAACATGGGAAATCAATGGCATTTCTGCTGCTATTAAGATAAAATAAAAGGTTGTATGGAAGATTGATAACGGCAGTAAGAATCGGCCGTGAAAGCACATAGATTAAAAGAGTGAGAAACGGAACGGGGGATATAGTGTGAAAAAAGGAATTGTCCATCATGAAGTGGGAGAGCAAGTCGATGTTTATTTGCTGATCAAGTCATCTGTTAAAAGTGTTGCAAGCAACGGGAAGCCTTTTTTGACCCTGATTTTTCAAGACAAATCAGGTGAAATCGAAGCTAAATTGTGGGATGCTTCCACAGAAGATGAACAGCATTATGCCGCTGAACAAATTGTGAAGGTAATCGGAGATATTACAAACTACCGCGGACGGAATCAGCTGAAAATCAGGAACATCCGCCCTGCTCATCCGAATGAGCAGGTCAAGCATGAGGACTTTATCGAAACGGCTCCTGTTTCGAAAGAAGAAATGCATGAACGGATCACGCGCTACATTTTTGAAATGAAAAATCCGAATATCCAGCGGATCACACGGCATCTTTTGAAGAAGCACCAGGAAGCGTTTTTCGATTTTCCTGCTGCGACGAAAAACCATCACGAGTTTGTATCAGGACTTGCATACCATGTAGTTTCGATGCTGGATCTTGCAAAGGCGATCGGAAATTTATATCCATCACTTGATACCGATTTACTGTATGCGGGTATCATTCTTCATGATCTTGGCAAAGTTACTGAGCTTTCAGGCCCGGTGGCCGCTTCTTATACAAAAGAAGGGATATTGCTTGGCCATATCAGCATCATGGTGAACGAAATCGGGAAAGCCTCCGAGGAACTTGCGATTGAGGGAGAAGAAGTGACGATATTGCAGCATCTCGTTCTCAGCCATCACGGCAAAGCGGAATGGGGCAGTCCGAAACCGCCAATGATCAAAGAAGCGGAGATTCTGCATTATATCGATAATCTTGATGCGAAAATGAATATGCTGGACCGGGCGCTTGATAAAGCCAAGCCGGGTGAATTTACAGAGCGGGTGTTTGCGCTGGAAAACCGTTCGTTTTATAAACCCACGTTCCATAACTGATGGATCAGGGGACGGCCTGTATTTAAAGAAGAATAGAGGGACTTTTGATGAAATGGAAAGATTGGGACCGGAACTTGAAGATTCGGCTCGTCGGTGAAGGGCTAATGAATGTCTTGTTCTGGACATTCTTCCCTTTCATGGCGATTTACTTTGCTGACACCCTTGGCAAAATGACAGCGGGGATGCTGCTGATCGGCTCACAGGTTGTGGCGGTGTTTGCAAACCTGTTTGGAGGGTATGCAGCAGACAGGTTTGGACGCAAGAAAATGATGGCCGCATCGGCGTTTGGACAGGGAATCGCCTTCGTGATGTTTGCTTACGCGAATTCACCTTGGTATCAGTCGGCACTTGTCACATTCCTGGCGTTTACTGCCCTGGGTGTTTTCGGTTCTTTGTATTGGCCTGCAAGCCACGCCATGGTGGCTGATGTTGTTCCGGAAGAACACAGAAGCTCCGTCTTTGCCGTTTTTTATACCGCAATCAACATCGCTGTAGTATTCGGACCGGTATTAGGCGGGTACTTTTTCTTTGAGCACAGATTCGGACTGCTTGTTGCCGCGGCTTTGATCAGCTTCGGGATGTTCGCAGTCCTGCAACGTTTTTTGAGGGAAACGATTCCTGATGCAGGGAACAGGCCAATGATGAAGAACAATCAGAATGTGAATTGGCACCAGGCTCTTTTATCGCAGTTGGAGGATTACCGGGTGATTTTGTATGACCGTACGTTTTTAATGTTCATTGCGGCGGGCATTCTCGTTGCCCAGACGTTCATGCAGATGGATTTATTGATGGCGGTATACACGAACGAAGTGATTGGAAAACAGACGCTGTTTGCACTAGGCGGATGGGAACTGACAATAACAGGTGAAAAGGCGTTCAGCTTGATCATTGCTGAAAATGGCCTCCTTGTCGCTCTTTTTACAGTCATTGTGACCAGGTGGATTGCAAAATACCCGGAACACAGGGTATTCGTTGCATCCTCGCTTACATATGCCGCCGCCATTTTATTATTCGGCAGCACCGGCAATGTATGGGTGCTATTTGCGGCAATGGCCGTATTTACGGCAGCTGAATTGATGGTTGTGGGCATACAGGAAAGCTTTATTGCAAAATTGGCTCCAGAGGCGATGCGCGGGCAATATTTTGCCGCCGCCTCATTGCGCTTTACAATTGGACGGACGATTGCTCCGATTTCCATCCCGCTGACATTATGGGTCGGATACGGGTGGACATTCGCTATCCTGAGCCTGCTTGCTGTACTGGCTGCCGTTTTATATTACAGCATGTTCAAACGGATGAAGGCAGTTGGAAATGGAAGTACGCCTGAACCTGCAGAAACGGCATAAAGAAATGAACACCGAAGCGCATATTTCCATCTTTTCAGCCATATGTATGTAGCAATAAGGCTTGTCTGAAAGGAGTGGGGAGATGCTGCTGCCCTGGTGGATTTATCTAGTATTAGCCGGAATAGCAGGGAGTGCATTCATGCTGATAAAAACGTTGATAAGTGAAAAGAAAATGGAGCAATATTACATTGAAAAAGAGGGAAGGGTCTACCTCGACCGGATCAAGGAAGAAAAGGAAAGGAGAAAGGAGCGAAGCAGGCATCATCAGCCGGGGTGACGGTATGCAAGCGGTGCCCTGCAGCTCGAAATCTAAATATATTGGAGCAGCCATGATTCTATCGGTCTCAAAGAAAAAAATCCTGCCTTGCCGGCAGGATTTTTCTTTACCGCGTCTATTTGTATCGTGTTATTGTGCAGGTGGCTGTTCTTGAGCAGGAGCATCCATCAAGCCTTTAAAATCATCTTCTTTTATATCAATTTCTGCGTCATCGATAATTTTTTGGACTGCGTTTGGATCAGCTTTCTGCTGGGCAAGTGTTGCTTTGATTTCGTCTTTCATTTCTTCATAAGGCTTTACTTCTTCTTCAGCCGGCTTCTTGTCTGTCACTTTGATCACATGGTAGCCAAACTGGCTTTTTACCGGTTCGCTTACCTCTCCGACTTCCAGGCTGTATGCTTTGCTTTCAAACTCGGGAACCATGTCTCCAGGCCCGAAGTAACCGAGATCTCCGCCGTTCTGGGCTGAAGGATCCTGTGAGTACTCTTTTGCAAGTTCTTCAAATTTAGCGCCGCCCTGGATCTTTTCATAAACCTCGTTAGCGGTATTCTCGTCTTCAACAAGGATGTGGCTTGCTTTCACCTGGGTTTTCATCTTTTCGTAATAATCCTTCATTTCTTCCTCGCTGATGTCTACAGATGCTTCCATCGCTTTTTCCCGCAGAATACCGGAGCGGATGTCCTTTTTGAATGCCTCTTCATCAGGATAGCCATACTGCTGCAGCACCATATCGAATTGTTCGCCGTACTGGTTCTTCAGCTCATCCAGACGCTGCTGGACTTCTTCCTCTTTGACGTCGAACTTCTCTTCTAGAATTTTATTTTCAACCATTTCTCTTAAGACCCGGTCACCGACACGTTCTTTCATCTGTTCATATAAATCCTGCTCTGTCACATTGCCGGCGGTTGTTTCCACAAGTACTTTAGAATTGCTTTCCCCGCCATCGCCGCTGCATGCTGTTACTGCGAAGATACTTGCTGCAGCTGTGATGGAAATGAGTACTTTTTTCATAATCTACACTCCTAAAAAAGTTGTTTTTTCTCTTTGCAGTATGTCCAAAATTCACAATAACTACTATAACATACGGGAGGCAAAGATTAACAGTATTTTTCATTTTCTTCAGGCCTATACTCAACAAAATTTCCGGAACCTAGACGAATGACTATACACTTCGGGAGCCGGTGCCATAGGATATGGTGAACCTTATAAAGGAGGGTGAAAAAATGAGTGGTGGATATGGATACGGCGGCGGTTTCGCTTTGATCGTAGTATTGTTCATTCTCTTGATCATTGTGGGAGCTGCGTGGGTTTACTAATTTAAGCCCAAGTCTGAAGATGAAGGGCGAAAGCCTAATCGCAGGTTAATGAATTTGCATACAATGAAACAACGTTAGAAGAAGGAGGTGTCGTCATGAGTGGAGGTTACGGATACGGCGGCGGTTTCGCCTTGATCGTAGTATTGTTCATCTTGCTGATTATCGTAGGTGCAGCATGGTGGGGATACTAAAATAGACAAAGCGGAAATACCTTTTAAGCGCTGAACGTCAGTAGCTAAGAAGGTCAAAAAAGAGGCTGAACCCTTTGACGGGCAGCCTCTTTTTAATGAACATGTATGGAAGGGTATAGCATGGCGGAAAGCCGGAATCAATCCGGCAGATGCTGTTTATCGTCAAGTGAATAAAATTTCAATATAAGAGGAGATCAGAAGAATGGTAATCAGGACATTGATTGTCCGGAAAATCTGCGGATGCTTTTCTTCCGGGATTTCACGCTGGGTAACCAGGTTGTTTGTCAGGTTATTGAATGTATATAAAATGAAGAGGGCAAACGGAATATATAAAATAAGCATGGGATCACTCCATTACATAATCTATGATACTAATATGGCATGAAAAAGAGATGAAAGCAAACGAAGAGATAGTTATCTATCATTATAACGTTTTTCAGTGAAAACGAACATGCCTAATAAGAAAAGAGCATCCGTTGTCTGGATGCTCTTTGCTGTTTTTACCGCGCCTTCAGTTGGTTGTTGATCAAAATATCATAGCCGCCGTCAAAATCCTGGACGTAGCAATGTTTCGGAGCCCGGAAAAACTGCGACAGAAAGATAAAGTCAGTTACACTAAGGCCGATATTGGCTGCAGCTGCAATGACAAAGTAATGCATATACTCCGGCATAGCCACGCTCAGTGAGATCGTAATTGCTGTAATCACGATTGCCGGTGATAAGGTAGCCAGGATAAAGAGATTGCGGGGCATCGATTGGCAATACCGAAACTGCAGCACTGGAAGCAAACCTTTCCGGCGCTTGATCCTAAATTGGACTTTTTTTCCTGTGAGCCACAGAGGCACTACGTGCAGCAGTTTGTGCACAGGCGAAATGAGCAGAAGCCCCGCAGCAAACCATACAAAGCGATCCGCGTGCAGCGTTCCTGATGGATGGATAATGCTGAACGACAGATAAAGGAAAATAAATGTAAAAAGCATCGCAAACATTGATATAATAAGGATACGAAATGATCCATACTCTCTCGTTAAATGAACGGATTTCCAGCAGTTCATGACATTCACCACTTTCAGTTCCTTTATCGTTACTCAAATAATTTACGATGTTTTATAATAGAAATCAATAGTTTTCGAGAAAATATTTAAGGAATTTTCACGATCTCTACAGATCGTTCACATTACTACTATATAAGAATAGAAAGGAAATTCATATGGAGTCACTGGAAGAACGGCTGCGAAAGCTTGAATATCATCAGCGCCTTTTATTGGACATGGTCGAGCCCAATACGCATCCTTTTGACAAGCTGGTTATTAGGAAAGGCCTTTCTGAAGAAGAAGTTGCGGAAACCCTGGCACTTTGTGGAAAGCTGAATGAGGAATATGAGCGGCAGATCGAAGAAGGGTATGTTTCGTTCACAAAGCTCCTTACCCAGTTTGTCGGCATGCTGCATCCAGGCCTGGAAGCGGTGGAAACGATTGAATCTCTTTATTATCAAGGTATATACAGGAAATTAATGAGCCGATTAAAAGAAGAAGCGGCTAATATCAGAGATTAGCCGTCAAGTTTTCTTCGTTTTCATTTTTTTCTTCAACCAGTAAACTTCGGGATTTTTCGATAAACTCCTCATTGATATTTTCAAATGATTTCTCAAAGATTGTCATGAAGTCTTCCCCGTAAATATTGCGGACAATGCACATAACTTCAAGCATTTCAGGAAATTTACCATAAAGGTTCCGTAAAGGAAGCGCCCCGCTGTGTACGTCATTTTCCTTTGGATTGTAACTTTCCATCGTCCTGAGCAGCAGTTTTTCCCCATCATCCGTCAGTTCTACATAAGTATTACGTTTGTCATTCTGCTTTTTGGAGAAAGTAAGGTAGCCTCGTTCTTCAAGCTTTTTAGAGAAGTTGAAAGCTGTCGAAACATGCATAACCCCGAACTTGGAAATCTCAGAAATGGAAGCGCCTTTCAAGTGGTAAGCAATCCAAAGAATATGATGTTCATTAATATTCAAATCAAATGGTTTGATCCATTGCTGCCAGTCTTTCTCAATCGCTTTCCAGAGGGCTTTGCTCAGCTGGGCAACCCGCTGGCTGAATATAAGCGCCTCTACCATTTCACGTGTGTTGTCGTTTTCTTTCATTCTCTTTTTCACCTGCCTTCATATAAAAGTATTCAACGTAGAGATAGTGATTACCTTTATTATGCCAATAAATCATTCAAGAATAAAGTTCAAATTATTAGAAAAATAAAATAGCGGGTCTTTGTAATCATTTTGTCATATTTGTAATATGATACCCCCGTTAAACGCTATAATGGAGCCGAATGGTTATAAGGAAAACATTAGTGAGGGAGGAAAAAGCATGAAAGGGAAGAAAATTGCGTACAAGTTAATGACAGCGGGGGTCATTTCCGGCTTAGTTTTTAGTGCAGGGGGCCCGGCATTCGCTGAAGGCGATGATCAGGTTTCAGATCTGGAAACGGTAACAGTGGAAGAAAATGACGCTGAAAATTCCGAAGAAGTGCCTGCTGAAACAGGTGAAGAAGTGACAGAAGAAACCTCTGGTGAAGAAACAGCAGAAGAAGAGCCTACATATGAAGATGAGGCAGAAGCAGAAGAAGAAACGACATACGAAGAAGCTTCGGAAGAAGGCGCTGAAGAAGAAACAGAAACCGAAGAGGACAGCAGCGCTGAGGAAGCATCCGCAGGTGTTACACCTGAAAGCGCTCTTTATTTTTTTGATAAACTTTTTGAGAAAGTCGAACTTTTCTTCACGTTCAATGAAGAGGAAAAAGCTCTTCTGCTTACATCCATTACAGAAGAAAGAATGGCTGAGCTGCAATCACTGAAAGAAAAAGCGGATGCAGGTGACATTGACCAGGAGGAATGGGAAGCTTTAATGGAAGCTGTAGTAACGGACTATACAACAAAGCTTGAAGAAGTATCCGCTTCCATTGAAGAAATGTTTGCAGGGCTGTCGGAGGAAGAAAAGGAAGAGATTGATGGACTGGTAGAGCAGCTTGAAGAACTGACGGACGTTGATGAAGAATTGCTGGAAGAAGATGAGCAATTAAAAGAAGAAATTGAAAAAGCAATGATCACTGCAAATGTGGTCAAAGGACTTGACCCTGAAAAGGTTCTTGAATTGCGTGAACTTGGCCTGGGTTATGGCCAGATTTCGCATATTTTTGCACTTGCTGACGCTTCCGGCAAAGAAATTGATGAAGTGGCAGCAATGGTGACAGAAGGCGGCATGGGATTCGGAGAAATCGCACAAGCGCTTAACCTGCACCCTTCTGAAATGAACGCTGTGAAAAAAGGGTATGAAAAGCGTGCCGAACGAATGGAAAAGAAGGCCGAAAAACTTCTCGCTAAGTATGAGAAAGCACTGGCAAAGGGCGATGAAGAAGAAGCCGAAAAACTTATGATGAAACTGGAAGCGCTGGGCGTCTCTCTTGATGAAGAAGAGCCGTCAGAGGTTGTTTCCGATGACACAGAAGAAACAGTTCCTGCCGACGGTGAGGAGCTTAATGAAGAAGCTTATGCAGCTGAAGACGCAGAAGAAGAAATACAAGCTTCTGCATCTGAAATGACAGCAGCCAAAGAGGTACAAGAAGTTGAAGAAGATGAAGAAAAACAAAGAAAAGCCGAAGAAAAGAAAGCCGAGGCATTGAAAAAAGCCGAAGAAAAGAAAGCCGAGGCATTGAAAAAAGCTGAAGAAAAGAAAGCCGAGGCGTTGAAGAAGGCGGAAGAAAAGAAAGCCGAAGCTCTGAAAAAAGCTGAAGAAAAGAAAGCTGAAGCTTTGAAAAAAGCCGAAGAAAAAAGAGCAAAAGCTGAGAAGAAAGATAAAGGAAAAGATAACGGTAAAGACAACTGAAAAGAAAGCTGATTAAAAAATCCCCCGGCAAAATTTGCCGGGGGATTATATCGTTTCGGAAACAAACATAATCGGGGGAAGAACCAGAGTTCTTGAGTAGGCACAAAGAGCTAATCAGGTTTCTGGGAGATGTTATGCGCTTGAAAAAACGAGCACATTTCCATTTTTTACAATAACCAACAATAAAGACAAGAAAGATTAAGAATTTTTCAATAATTACACGATAATTACAGGAAGTAAACAAATATTAAGGATATATGTCCGAATTTGGAGGAATTTGAAGAATGGCCCTTGCTCAGTTTGTACAATAAAATCTGTATGTACTTTATGAAAAATTATCAAAGAATATTCGGTTTGTTTTATTCGTAGTTTATAAGATATAGTAAGATAGCAGGATCATGGGAAAATTACAAAGTAAAACAAAGGGTGTGAGATCATGCCTAAGATTGCAGTTGAAAATCTTACAAAGGTATTCGGAAAGAATCCGAAAGCAGCGGTTAAGCTGCTTAACGAAAATAAGACAAAAGACCAAATTTTGAAAGAAACTGGTATGACAGTCGGCGTAAACCAGGCTTCTTTTGAAGTGGAAGCAGGTGAAATCTTTGTCATTATGGGACTGTCAGGGAGCGGTAAATCAACACTGGTGCGCCTGTTGAACCGTTTGATTGAACCGACAGCCGGAAGCATCTACATAGATGATGAAGACCTATCTTCCATGAATAAACAACAGCTTCGTGAGGTCCGCAGAAAAAAGATGAGCATGGTTTTCCAGAAGTTCGCTTTATTCCCGCACCGTACGATTTTAGAGAATGCGGAATACGGCCTGGAAGTGCAGGGAGTGGAGAAAGCGGACCGCCGAGAAAAAGCGACGCAGTCACTCGAAATGGTAGGTCTTGGAGGGTATATGGATAAGTACCCGAATGAGTTGTCCGGCGGTATGCAGCAGCGTGTCGGCCTGGCGCGGGCGCTTGCCAATGATCCGGATGTTCTCTTGATGGATGAAGCCTTTTCAGCACTTGATCCCCTCATTCGGAAAGAAATGCAAGATGAGCTTCTTGACTTGCAGGAAACGATGCAAAAAACAATTATTTTCATTACCCATGATCTGGATGAAGCGCTCAGAATCGGCGATCGGATTGCACTGATGAAGGACGGGGCGATTGTACAGGTCGGTTCCCCTGAGGAAATTTTGATGAATCCGGCTAATGACTATGTTGAAAGATTCGTAGAGGACGTCGACCGTTCCAAAGTGTTTACGGCCCAGCACGTCATGAAACGTCCGGAAACAATCGATGTTGATAAGCACGGCCCGCGGGTGGCACTGCAGCGCATGAGGGATGAGGGGATTTCCAGCATCTATGCAGTGAACCGGAAAAAGGAACTGTTCGGTTTTGTTACGGCTGATAAAGCTTCTGCTGCCGTAAAAGAAGGCGAAAAAGATATCAGGGCGATCCTTGAGACAGATGTTCCAAAGGTTTCACTTGATACGCCGCTAAATGAACTATTTGATATCATCCATGATACTCCAGTACCGATAGCGGTTGTTGAAGGGGAAATTCTAAAAGGCATTGTCGTAAGGGGATCCGTTCTCGCGGTTCTGGCTGGAAATGAGGTGAACGGATATGAATGAATTGTTTCCGAAAATCCCACTCGATATATGGATCGACAACCTGGTTGAATGGCTTGTGGATAACGCGACCTGGTTTTTTGATCCGGTAAAAGACTCGCTCGATTGGTTCGTGGATTGGCTGAGCATGACCTTGCTGCTTGTGCCGTCCTGGCTCTTCATTGTCGTGGTTGCGGCAGCAAGCTTCTTTTTGGCAAGGCGCAAAATCGGCCTTCCGATTTTTGTCCTGCTCGGATTATTCCTGATTGATAATCTCGGATACTGGGAAGCTACCATCCTGACGCTGTCACTTGTTTTGACTGCCAGTTTGATATCCGTCGTAATCGGAATTCCGATCGGCATCTGGATGGCGAGAAGCAAAGTTGTTGAAAGCATTATTACGCCAGTTCTGGACTTTATGCAGACGATGCCTGCATTTGTATACTTGATCCCTGCGGTCTCTTTCTTTGGAATCGGGATGGTGCCGGGGATCATCGCATCTGTCATTTTCGCAATGCCGCCGACAGTAAGGTTTACAAACCTGGGAATCAGGCAAGTATCTCCTGAATTGATTGAAGCGGCAGATGCATTCGGTTCCACTGGCAATCAGAAACTGTACAAAGTGCAGCTTCCGATGGCCAAGAAAACGATCATGGCCGGCATCAATCAGACCATCATGCTTGCACTATCCATGGTCGTCATCGCCTCTATGATCGGAGCGAAAGGGCTTGGTGTTGAAGTCTACAGATCCATTACACGCAATGAGCCTGGACAGGGTTTTGAATCAGGGCTCGCTATTGTTATTCTGGCCATTGTGCTGGACCGGATTTCACAAAACCTGAACAGGCAAAAATTTGATCAGTAGCATTAACGACGGCTTTTGGCGTACATTGTTTGAAGGGTCCCGCGGGTGTTCCACGGGCCTTCTTATATAAAATATTAAATTTATAAAAGGGAGATTGATTACAATGCCAAAATTGAATTGGAAAAAGCTTGGTCTAACGGCAGGCTTATCCTTATCTCTGATCGTTGCAGGCTGCGGCGGCGGAGAAGAAGAGGCGGAAAACAACAAGAATGGCGGTTCAGAAGGCGGCGAAAGCGCGTCAGTTGCAGAACAGCTTGATCATACGATAACTGGCATCGATGCCGGTGCAGGTGTCATGCAGGCTGCTGAAGATGCAATAGAGAAGTATGGACTCGACAGCTATGAGTTGCAGGCAAGTTCCTCAGCTGCAATGACCCAGGCTCTGACTGACGCCATCGAAGCTGAAGAGGCGATTGTCGTAACAGGCTGGACACCGCACTGGAAATTCTCAAAGTACGACCTTAAGTATCTTGATGATCCGGAAGGCGTTTTTGGCGGGGAAGAAAAGATCCATACGATTGCCCGCAAAGGCCTGGAAGGAGATATGCCGAATGCGTATAAAATCCTTGACCAGTTCAATTGGGAAACAAGTGACATGGAAAGCGTAATGCTTGAAGTGAATGAAGGAGCCGATCCTGAAGAAGCGGCTGCCAACTGGATCAAAGAAAATGAAGAGAAGGTTGCAGAATGGACTGAAGGCGCAGAGGAAGTTGACGGGAAAGAAATCAGCCTTGCTTATGTAGCCTGGGATTCAGAAATTGCCTCCACAAACTTGATTGCAACAGTTCTTGAAGACATGGGCTTTAAAGTGGATATGACTCAGGTCGAAGCAGCGCCGATGTGGGCAGCAGTTGCCAACGGTGATGCTGATGCGATTGTCGCTGCCTGGCTTCCGGGCACACATGCCGCTTACATGGAAGATTACGAAGCGGATGTGGAAGACCTTGGGCCGAACCTTGAAGGTGCGAAAGTCGGACTTGTCGTTCCGTCTTATATGGAAATCGACTCCATTGAAGATTTGAAAGCAGAAGAATAATAGAAAAAAGCCGGGGCAACCCGGCTTTTTGTTATGGCTGTCGCTGAAAATAAATTGACTAACTTCTTCATACTCATTTTCAATTAGCGAATGTCCCTGTTATAAACTGCCGGCTTTTCACGGACGGCCTATCGGGCCCTATTGGAGCCTTTGGTAAAAGGAATAATAACCATGAAACTCGGTTAAAAAAGACAACCGAAACAGTCGTCCCGATAACCGGGTGCTTGCAGTAGTTCGTTTTTTATTTTGATGAAGCAGCTTTTTCGAGGTCATCCATCGACTGCTCGATTTTCTGCAGCTCATCCTGTATTTTTTTCTGATGAGGTTCGATTTCTTTTTTCCACTGTTCAATGGATTTTTTCAAGTCATCCGAAAAGTCTTTTATGATGACAGCGCTTTCTTTTGAAGTCTGTTCCACTTGCTCTTTGATGGCTATGCCGCTCCTTTTAATGTCAGAAAACGTATCTTTCACGTTGCCGCTGCACTTCTGGATATTCCTACGGAGTTCTTTGCCCGACTGTGGTGCTGTGAATAAAATTGCAGCCCCTGCTGTTACACCCCCGACAACAACGCCAGCCATCAATGACTTTAATTGTCCCATTTGTTGTCCCTCCCAACCAAATATGATACCCTATACCATTATTATAAATATTCTGCCTTCTTACGTCATTCCTTTTCTTTAGAAGAAAGATAAAAAGACGTTTTAATAATTGGAAACCGGGGAAAAGTAATCGAGTTTAGAGCTGAATATTTTATACATACACTATTTGTACATTTCATAGTATTAAAGGAAAGGGGACCGGAAAAATGGCAGGAATCCTTTTCTGTTTACTGATTATAGGTATACTGTCTGTCTATGCAGCCTTTAACTATTTTAAGGTGGGAATCAACAGAAATGCGCCGGAAACAAAAAGGGCGGCCGCAAAAGGAAATGCTGTGCGCTTTTTAATTCTTGGCCTCATCAGTACAGCGGCTGCATGCATCTTTTTATTTTTTTCTTTGTAAATGAAGGCTCTGTTAAACGCTAGTGTTGATTTCCGCTACAGGTACTCGCTTTTACCAGATGACAAACTAAAAGCAGCAAAAAAAGGACCCGGGCTTCAGCCTCCGGGTCCTTTCGGTGTTTCAATTGTTATACCGCACTGCAAATCGCCCCTTAACAGATGCAGCTGCCGGATAAACCAAAAACATGAGTCCGCTGTTTAATGCGGCGGCCGGCAATACGACTGCTAAAAAGAGCGGCGTGAATGTCGCTCCGCCAGGGAGTCCGACAATCAGCAGTGCAGATAAAAGGAAAATCGATCCGCTTATTAACGTTCCTGCAAGCGCCAGGACGATGGATGTCACCGCAGGGCGATTTTCCATCAGTTTCTTTACTGCAAGGAACAACAGATAAAATATGAATGCCGTAAAAAACTTATCTATGATATTTGGCAGCTGTCCGCCTGGAAACCCTGTTGTCATAGCTGACAGGAATCCGGTGACCGCCCCGGCAAGCAGAACGTTCTTAACCCCTGGAAACAGCATTATTGCCAAAAACATCATCGTAAGCAGCATATCCGGCTTCATGCCAAGGAAAAACGGCGGCATGACCGCATGCAGTACAGCACCCATTCCAATCAAAAGCGCAATCGACACAAGTTCTCTCATTTTCATTTCCTCATCTCTCCTCTTCTCATACTAATCTGGTATCCCTCCAACAATGCACTATTGCCTGCTGCGAGGGTAAAGGTATTATATCACTTCAGTAATTGAAAGGGAACCGTTAATGCGAAATTTTCTGACAAAGTCATTGATGCCGGCGCTGAAATCCGACCATGAAATCACTCAGCGCTTCACAGGCTTCCATACTGACAGCATTATATGCGGAAGCGCGGCAGCCTCCGATTGATCGATGGCCGTTTAGCCCGCTGAATCCAAGTTCTTTCGCTTCTTGCAGAAATGCTTCAGTCAGTGTTTCATCTGGAAGGGTAAAGGTGATATTCATTAAGGAACGGCTGTTTTTATCGGCATGCCCGGTGTAAAAACCGCTGCTTCCATCAATGGCATCATAAATCATCGCCGATTTTTTCCGGTTTGTCTGTTCGACTCCGGCCAATCCGCCGTTTCGCTTGATCCATTTAAGGATAAGATTCATCATATAAATAGAAAATGTCGGCGGGGTATTATATAGAGATTTCTTTTCAGCATGCGTGCGGTAGTCGAGCATCGTCGGCAGGCCGTCAGGGATATCCTCAAGCAATTCTTTTTTTAGGATGACGACTGTCACTCCGGATGGACCCATGTTTTTTTGGGCGCCGGCATAAATGAGCGAAAACCGCTCGACAGGGAGTTCCCTGCTGAGTATATCACTGGACATATCCGCAAACAGCGGTGTTTTTCCGGTATCGGGAATATCCTGCCATTGCGTTCCGTAAATTGTATTGTTTGTCGTGAGATGTACATATGCGGCATCATGAGGAATAGAAAGCTGCGGGTCGGGGATAGCCCGGTATCCGCCTTCCTTGCCGCTCGCAATGACAGCTGTTTCACCAGCAAGTTTTGCTTCTTTGAGGGCTTTTTCGGACCATGATCCAGTCAGTGCGTAAGCACCCAGTTTTCCCGCTTTCAGGAAGTTCATTGGGAGCATGGCGAACTGCGTGCTGGCCCCGCCCTGCAGAAAAAGGATGTCATACTCATCCGGCAGGCGGTAATGTTCTCTGAGCAAGGCTTTCGTTTCTTCGTGGACCGCTTCATATGCTTTGCTGCGATGGCTCAGTTCCATGACGGACATTCCTGTTCCCTGGAAATCAAGCAGTTCTTCCTGGGCCTGTGTCAAAACTTCTGCCGGCAGTGCAGCGGGTCCTGCGTTAAAATTGTAAGCGCGTTTCATCGATTGACATTCCTTTCTTCAAAGAATTGCTTTATCATGATAAAGCAGAAGGTTTTCTATATCGTATCATGAAATAATGATATGGACTATAATGTTTTTTAATATTTGGCTCTGTTAAACGCTAGTGTTGATTTCCGTTGCAGGTACTCGCTTTCACCCAAGGGCACAAGTGCGACATCTGTTCCTGCTTCCCTTCGGTCGCACTCGCAGTGTCTTCTTTGCCGCGGGGCGGGCGCTGAGCCTCCTCGTCGCTGGCGCTCCTGCGGGGTCTCAGCTATCCCGCTAGTCCCGCAGGAGTCTCGCACCTTCCACTCCAATCAACCAGTATAAAAAATCAACATGGAACTTTAACATAGCCTAATATTTAAAAATGTCTGTAAAAAATGAAAGGAGTTTTAAGTTTGTACCGCAACAATAAACCAGTTCATCTCAGCCCTTATGATCATCCTGACATCTATCCCGGACCTCGGCCTTCTTCTTCTTTTGTTTTTCACCATGGCCAGGCTCACCGCCTCGAGCTGGAAAAGGGAAAACCGCTTGAAAAGTCGACGATCCATCTTTCTGCAAATAACGAAATTGCCGGGACGCTCGTCACTGCCGGTTTTGAACAGGCGGAGCTTGCTGCCTTTCTTGACAGGTATAATTTTCCCCATCTGGATGACCGTGTACCGGTTGTGGCTTACGGATCCAATGTGTGCCTGGCCCAGCTGCAGTATAAATTTTCACTGGATCCGAGCCTGAATGATCCGTTTATTGCCGTACGCAGCACCATTACCGATTCAGATATTGTATACGGAAGTTTTCTGGCCCCGTATGGAGCAATGCCGGCAGTTATCGCTCCGGTAAAAGGGGCCGAGATTGAAGTGTGGGTGACGCTTGTTGACCGAAACCAGCTGGAACTCGTGAACAGGACAGAAGCTTCATACGAGCTCAGAAAGCATAAAGGCGGAAAGGTTGTCCTTGAAAACGGACAGATATTCGATACCCTTTATGCATACTATTATCCGAAGGCGCTTAAATGGGACGGCACCATGACCAGATATAAAGATATTCCGGGCAATTCACCGCTCCCCTCCGTATGGGAAGCAGATATGATTAACCGGCTCAAAGATGAAATGAAATTCAACGGCACACGTGAAGAATTCATTCATTCACTTCGCTGGGACATCGATTTCAAATTCAGGGTCAATGAATTGCTGCAGCAATCAGAAGAAAATTTCGTTCATCCTGACTGGGAAACATCCGGAGAACTTCTCACCATGTACAGCATCGGAAGCACGTTCAAAAAGGAATGAAGTATTCTGCTGTCTGGTGATTGCCTGGCAATTGCCAGGCAATCCATTCAGGCGGGATAACAAAAAACGGCCGGGAAGGCCGTTTTGTTTGCCATACAGGAAATATAAATTGTCAGCAAGGGAAGTATTTCGATGCAGCGGCTAACGTCATAGGCGGTGATCCCCTCCGGAAGGAAAGACCGCCTTCCTGCGGGTGCTCCCGCTTATGCGCACGCCGCTAAGCGGGCGCCTTGCGCTTTTCTAATATGTAGCTTATTCAATCCCGTCTGCGATTGTCCGGGCGATTTCCTGCAGTTTTTCTGGCGTATACGCACTGTTATTTGTTTCCCATACCGCACCGAAGCCGTCGCCTTTTCCGTAACGCGGGAGCAGGTGGATGTGGAAGTGGAAGACGGATTGGCCGGCGGGTTCTTCGTTGTTGTTCAAGACATTCAAGCCAATCGGCTCATATTGTTTTTTAATCGCATCCGCAATTTTAGGGACCGCTGCGAACACATTTGCGGCAACTTCCGGCGGGAGCTCATACACATCTTTGTGGTGTTCTTTTGGAATAACGAGCGTATGGCCTTTTGTCACCTGAGAGATGTCAAGAAATGAAAAAACATGTTCATCTTCATAAACTTTGGCGGATGGGATTTCTCCATCGATGATTTTACAGAAAATACAATCAGGCATTTTTTTCATCCTTTCAGAAAGTCCTTTTCTTTTCATGTTAGCGGGTTGGCACCCGGAGTTCAACTTTAGTCCTTTACTTTTTTTGGTCAAATATGTTGTTGATGGAAAAATCCAAAAGCGGGCTTAACATGGGGTGAGTACTTTATATGGAAAAAGAAAAGGCAGGATGCGGATGCATCCTGCCTTGTGGGGGAAGAAGAGAAGAACACAGGTCCGTTTTCAGGTCTCTGCAAAAGCAGCACCTTTAAAATGACCTCAGCTTACGTTGCCTTTAACAGACACCTCATTTCATCTTTTGCAAAATGATATGGGTCAATCAGACTGAACTGTCTTTCAGAGACACCTCATTTCCTAGTTTGAAAACCGGAATGGTTAATGGGTCATCACATTGTTCAATGCGATCATCTCCATTTCTCTTTAAGCAGCAGTGACAGAAGTAAGTGATTTGGTTCTTGCTCCCCTTCGAACCTTAATTTGCCCTGCCTGCTGGATGTTATTCATTTTATTAAGATAAATTCATCAGGCTGGCCTGCAGGTACTCACGAAAAACTGAATATGAAAGCGGAAGCGGTCTCGAGCGACCCGGCGTGCAGTGCTTTCCAACCGTATGATGATGTTAACTTGCCGGGAATTTGATAAACTGAAACTGATGACAGGTTACAGAAAGAAGGGTGTTTATGGGCGATTTACTATCGATTAACGGGATAACGGGCGGCTACTCCAAAAAGGCAGTCCTCCACGATGTCCGTTTTGATGTGAACAGGAATGATATAGTTGGATTGATCGGCTTGAATGGCGCCGGAAAAAGTACTACCATCAAACATATCATCGGGTTGATGGAACCGAGAAGCGGAACTGTCACAATTGACGGCGAAACGTTTAAGGAAAATCCGGATGAATACCGGTCCCATTATACATACATACCGGAAACGCCGATTTTATATGATGAATTAACATTGCAGGAACATCTCGAATTGACGGCAATGGCATACGGATTGGATAAGAAAGTGTTTGAAGAACGGCTTCCGAACTTATTGAAAGAATTCAGAATGGAGAAGAAATTAAAGTGGTTTCCTGTCCATTTTTCAAAAGGGATGCGGCAAAAGGTGATGATCATGTGCGCCTTCCTCGTCCAGCCTGCTTTATATATTGTTGATGAACCGTTTGTCGGTCTCGATCCGGTCGGGATTCAATCTTTCCTTGATTTGATGGTCAAAATGAAAAATGAAGGAGCAGGGGTGCTGATGTCCACCCACATCCTTTCAACAGCGGAAAAATACTGTGACCGGTTCGTCATTCTCCATGAAGGAAAGGTGCGGGCCAATGGAACACTTTCAGAATTGCGTACCCAATTTAATATGCCGCAGGCATCTCTTGATGATATTTACCTGCAGCTGACAAAGGAAGATGAAAATGAATGAAATCGACCAGTTATGGAGAAAGCGCCTGGAATCATTCTTTTCTGAAACGAAGCGTTACGGCCGCTATATCCTGAACGACCATATTAAGTTTGTACTTATTTTCGGACTTGGTGCTGGCGCCTTTTATTATCAAAAATGGCTGGCGGGAATTTCACCTGATTTTCCGTCTGCTATCTTCGCAGCCATACTAATCGGGCTTCTCCTGACGTACAGTCCGATTTTCACTTTTTTGAAAGAACCGGATCTTGTCTTTCTGCTTCCGCTTGAGACACGGCTGCGCGGTTTTTTTCAAAAATCCGTCCTGTTCAGTTACTCGCTGCAAGTATACCTGCTCATTTTTGTTCTCGCCGCCCTTGCCCCCCTTTATTTCCGAACAGCTGAAATAACAGGAGGGCAATATGCGCTATATGGGCTCATTTTGTTAATCGCTAAAGGATGGAACCAATTGCTTGCATGGTATCTTTATTATGTTCGGGACCCGATGATGCGTCTTGGGGAAAAGACGATTCGGACGGCTATTAACGTTGTGTTCGTTTACCTGCTTTTCTCACAGGCCCCGTGGATTTATATTATGATTATGATTATTTTGATGGCTGGTTTTCTGTTATATGAAGATTTTTCGGCCCGGCAAAAGCATACGCTGAAATGGGATTTGCTTGTGGAAGCCGAAAATCACCGGATGGCACGGTTTTATCGTCTTGCCAATCTGTTTACAGACGTACCAGGCATGTCCAATAGGGTGAAACCGAGGAAATGGCTCAACGGGGTTGCAGCCAGCGTGCCGTATTCTAAAGAAACAGCATACCGTTATTTGTATATACGGTCGTTCATCAGGACCGGAGAATACCTGGGTATTTACTTCCGGTTGGCGGTAATCGGGTTCATCGCCGTTTTTGCGGTTCCATACACGGTTGGGAAAGGGATTGCATTTCTTGTATTTCTGGCACTGACCGCTTTCCAGATCAGACCGCTATGGCGGCATCATGCAGCGAAAATCTGGCTTGACCTTTATCCTATACAGGAAACGTTCAGGAGAAAATCTTTCCTAACCCTTTTGTTCCAGCTGCTCACACTCGAAAGTGTGCTGATCGCACCGGCTGCTTTTATGACGCTGCCGTGGGTGTCAGCTGCTGTCCTCCTGATTCTCGGACTTCTATTCAGCTACCTGTTTGTGTATCAATATACGGAAAAGCGGATTTCCATGTAACCATATTGGAGGCGGAATATCAAAAATGGATGCTTACGAACAAAAAGCCTTCGATGAACTGAAGAGATGGCAGCGCCGGCTGGAAAAAAGGCCTTCGATGCTGGGCCGCATGTCAAAGCAAGTACAAAATACCGTGAATGATAACATTCCTGAAAGAGTGCACGAAGCGGTCACCCGTGCCGTCAAAAGCATGGTTGAGGCTGTGCTGGCCGGGTCGGATATCATCGGCAGGCCCTCTTCTTCAATTCCCGGCAGTCTGGAAGGAAAGGAAGAGCTGATCCGCAGCCGCCTGGCATTTTACCGGAAAACTGCGGCAGCGGAAGGCGCGGGTACAGGATTTGGCGGAATTGTCCTCGGTGTCGCCGATTTCCCGCTTTTATTAATGCTTAAAATGAAATTTTTATTTGAAACTGCTGAAATCCACGGGTATGACACAAAGCGATATGAAGAACGGATATACCTTTTATATTTGTTTCAGCTGACATTTTCGGGCAGCAGCCATCAGCGCGAAACATTTAAGCGGATCGTAAACTGGGAGAAAGAGAAAAGGGGTTTGCTGTCAATCGATTGGAAGGCATTCCAGCAGGAATACCGGGATTATATTGACGTGGCCAAAATGCTCCAGCTCCTGCCGGTTGTCGGTGCAGCGGCAGGGGCGGCAGCCAACTACAGGCTCCTCGGCCAACTTGGCGAAACAGCACTGAACGGATACAGGATGAGGTATTTTACCGGAAAGGCCGGTGAATAGGTGTTTCGACTAATTGCCTGGCAATTGCCAGGCAATTTA